>JBEITQ010000134.1:0-5812 GCA_040374835.1 Phycisphaeraceae bacterium
CCACGTTCTCCACATGATGTGCGACCTCACGATCGCCGCCGCGAACGCACTGTTCGGCCAGGTCGGGCAGCGGATGTGAAGCTTCGACGGCGGGTACGGCGCCAGCTACATGGCCCGGATCATCGGCCAGAAGCGCGCCCGCGAGATGTGGTTCCTCTGCCGCAGCTACTCCGCCGAGGAGGCGCGCGACATGGGCCTGGTGAACGCGGTGGTCGGCGTGGCCGAGCTCGAGGAGGTCACCGTGCAGTGGTGCCGCGAGATGCTCGCGAACTCGCCGACCGCGATCCGTGCGCTCAAGGCCGCGCTCAACGCCGACTGCGACGGGCAGGCGGGCCTGCAGGAGCTCGCGGGAATCGCCACGATGCTCTACTACATGTCCGACGAGGCGAAGGAGGGCCGCGACGCGCAGCTTGCCAAGCGCCGGCCCGACTTCCGCAAGCACGCGCCGTGAGCGTGCCGGGCGCCCAGCCGCACCCGGCCTCCGGCGCCCGCGTGTGGGTCGGGGCGATCCGGCCGAAGACGCTCGGCGCCTCGCTCTGCCCGGTCGCGATGGGCGCAGCCCTCGCCTGGCATGACGGTGCGTTTGCGTGGGTGCCGGTGCTCGCGGCGCTCGCCGGCGCCGGCCTGCTGCAGGTGGCGAGCAACTTGGCGAACGACCTCTTCGACGGACTGCGGGGCACGGACTCCGGCGAGCGCATCGGCCCGGCGCGCGCGGTGGCGAGCGGCGCCATCTCGGCGCGGGCCATGGCGGTCGCGCTGGTCCTGGTGCTTGCGGCGGCGGCGGTGCCGGCGGGCTACCTCTCGATGCACGCGGGTGCCTGGTTCGCCGTGATCGGGCTCGCCGGGGCGGTGAGCGCGGTCGCCTACACGGCCGGACCCGTGCCGCTCGCATACGTCGGCCTCGGCGACCTGTTCGTCTTCGCGTTCTCCGGGCCGGTGGCGGTGGCCGGGACGCGCGCGGCATGCGACGGTGCATGGAGCGGCGAGGCGATGTTCCTCGGCATCGCACCCGGCGCGATCGGCGTGTGCCTCCTGGCCACCAACAACCTGCGCGACCGGGTCGGCGATGCCGGCAGCGGCAAGCGCACGGTGATCGTGCGCTTCGGCGAGCGGTTCGGACGGTCGCTGATCGCCGCGTGCCATGCGGCCGCCGTCGCGGTGCCGGCGGCGGCGTGGGCCGTCTGGTCGCTGCCGGCGGGCGCACTCTCGGCGTCCGCGATCGCGCTCGCGTTCCTGCCGGTGACCGTCGGCGTACTGCGTGGGCGGGACGGCACGGCCCTCAACGGCACGCTGGCCGGGTTCGGCGCGATGCTCTACGCCTACGGCACGGCGTTCGCGGCCGGCATCGTGCTGTCTTCGGACGCGGGGGCGCCGACATGACGCAGGCGACCGTGCGAATGCTGCCGGCACGCCTTCCGGTGCGGGAACGCGACCGTGCGGTCGTCGGTGCCGCGGCGCGCGACGCCATCTTCGTGCGCCTCGACCGGGACGGCCGTTCCGGGTTCGGCGAATGCGCGCCGCTCGGCGGCTCGGATGCCCCGATCGACGAGTGCCGACGTGCGCTCGAGGCGTGGTCGGCGGCGGGAGCGACGGCGGACGCGGTGGCGTCCCTGCCGGCGCCCGCCCGGCTCGCCGCATCCGCCGCGATCGAGACGCATGCCGGGCTCGGCGCGACCTCGCGGCCGCCCGTCCCCGCGGCGGCCTACTTCGGTGCGGGCCCCGCGGCCCTCGATGATGCGGCCCTCGACCGCCTGCGCCGTGGCGCCGCGATCAAGCTGAAGATCGGACGCTGGCCGGCGGGAGAGGAACGTCGGATGCTCGAGCGCGTCCTGCGCGAGATCCCCGGCCCGCGGCTGCGCCTCGACGGCAACCGCAGCATGCGGCTCGATGACTGCGTCGCGCTCGTGCGTGGGCTGCCGGCGGAACGGTTCGAGTACCTCGAGGAGCCGGTCGTGGATCCGTCCGACCTCGGACTCCTCCGGGAGCGCACGGGAATCGAGGTGGCCCTCGACGAGCTGGTCCTCGATGCGACGGCCGAGGCACGCGACCTTCGCGACAGGCTCGGGGCAGGCGGCGGGGCGTGCGCATGGGTCATCCGCATGTCGCGCATCGGGTCGCTCGACGACGTGCGCCGTGCCATGCGCGTGGCCGCCTCGCGCGGATGCGACCCCGTGCTGTCCACCGCGTACGAGAGCTCGTGGACGATCCGCCTGGCCGCGCACCTCGCGCATTCCATGAATGCGACGGGACGACCGCACGGGCTCGGCACGGCCGACGTGCTCGAGGCCGACGCGTGCGCGCCCGCCACGCTCGCCTCGGGATGCGTGCCGTGCGGGCCGATCCCTGTCCCGCTCGAGGGCCGGTGGTGAGCGGCACTGGACCGGTCGCGGCGCTCCGGGTGCGCCCGGGCATCGACCCGATGCCATCGCTGCGCGCGCTGTGGCAGCGCGGGACCACGGTGCTGCTCGTCGCCGACGCGCTGCCGGACGCGGTGCGCACCGACATGACGGCGGCTGCCGGGGCGAGCGAGCTGATCGACGCCGTGGATGATCACGGTGCATCGCCCGCAGCCACGCCATTGCGCGCCGCCGACCACCCGGACGGGGCCGGCGTCCTCGTGGCGACCAGCGGAAGCACCGGGACGCCCCGCCTGGTCGAGCTCTCGCTGGCGGCACTGGCGGCGAGCGCCGAGCGGGGCGCGACGGCCGTCCCGTTCGGGCCCGGCGACACATGGCACGCCTCGCTGGCGACGCACCACGTCGGCGGACTGATGCTCCACGTGCGCGCCGCGGTCCTTGGCGGCGCCGTGCGCCACGCGCCGCTCCCGCGTACCTGGGCCGACATCGACGGCTGCACGCACGTGTCGCTGGTGGCCGCGCAGCTGGCCCGGCTGCTCGAGGATCCCGCCGGCCCGCCGCAGACGCTCAAGGCCGTGATGCTGGGCGGCGGACCGAGCCCGGCCACGCTCCGGCGGGCGGCCCTGTCGCGCGGACTGCCGGTGTTCGTCACCTACGGGATGACCGAGACCGCCTCGCAGATGGCCACGTGCCGGCCATCGATGGACGACGCCGACACCCTGGCGGGACCGCCCATCCCGGGCGTACGCATCCGCGTGGACTCGCCCGCGGCGGACGGCACCGGCGAACTCACGGTCGACGGTCCCGTGCTGGCACGCGCCATCATCGATGGCGGCCGCTGGTTCGTGCTTGCCAGGCCACACCGGACACGTGACGCCGGATTCATCGATGCGCAGGGCCGCATCCACGTGGTCGGCCGCCTGGACGCCGTGATCAACTCCGGGGGACGGAAGATCCATCCCGAAGCGATCGAACGCACGCTCTGCTCGGTGGCCGGCGTGCGGGCCGCGTGCGTCGTCGCCGTCGCCCACGCGCGCTGGGGGCAGCGACCGGTGGCATTCGTCGACGCTGCGGATGCCGAGGTTGCCGGCATCGACCGCGCGCTGCGCGCCGCGCACCTGCCGCACGAGGTGCCCGACGCCGTCCTCCGGATGCCGGGCGACGAGGCCGGCGCGATGAAGCCGTCGCGCGCGAGGCTTGCCGCGCGCCTTGCCGCCGGCGAGCGATTCGACGAACTCAGGTGATCGCCGCGGTGCGGGCCTGGGACGACTCGAGCCACGACCGAAGTGCCGGCGGCAGGTCCACGGCATGGCCAGACGCACGGTCGATCGACGATCGGCGCACCCGCACGGCCACCGCGACGGCACCATCGAGCGCCATCTCCCACGCAAGCTCGAAGCTCTTCCGGCCGACGCCGACCCCGGCCAGGCGAACCGCCAGCCGGTCGCCGACGCGCACCGGGCGTCGGTACTCGGCCTCGCAGTGCACCACCGGCGTCGGCGCGAGCGCACCCTCGAGCATCCCGCGCACGCTCATGCCGCCCGCCTCGAGCCAGCGCTCGAAGAACTCCTGCTCCACCTCGAAGGCAGCCGGGAAGAACATGACCCCTGCCGCGTCGGTGTGGCCGAGGCGGACGGTCCAGTGGTCATGCAGTCGCTCGAACCCCATGGGCGCACGATACGGCCAGGGCCGCGTCAGAACGGGATCTGGATCCCGGCCCGCCCACCGAGCACCTGCGTGTCGGAGAGGAACATCCCGTTGAAGGACGCAAACAGAGTCAGCCCGTCCGGCAGCGCGACCTCGACGCCTGCCTCGACGCTGGCACCGTAGAGCGTCTCCACGTCGCCGTAGACGGAGATCGGCGGCAGCGACGTGAACGGGTTGGTGGCCGTGACGCCCCAGTCGCCCACCGGCACGAACGCCGTGAAGGCCGCGCCGACGAACGGCGTGATCACCGAGCGTCCCGACCGGATGCCATCCATGTACCGCGCGCCGAAGGAGGGCTGCAGCGCGGACGCCGACTGGCTGCCGACGGCCAGGTTCATGCTGCCCGCGCCGGACTCGTTGTACGAGCCCTGGTTGAAGTAGTTGTAGGCCACGCGCACGTAGGGCGAGAGGTACGAATCGCCGCCGGCCGGCAGGTTGAAGCCCGTCTCGGTCATGAGCGACGCGGACCATGCATTGCTGCTCGAGGTCGCCGTGCGGACCGCACCGGGGACGTAGATGTTGCGCGTGCGGTCGACCATCGTGTAGCCGCCCGTCAGCGCACTGGAGATGTACCAGTCGCCGCGGTTCGGCACCCAGCTGTGGTAGAGACCGAAATTGACGCCGTTCAGCGTCAGTGACTCGTCGACCAGCCCGCCGGTCACGTTCACGGACCCGGGCATGTAGCCGACGAAGCCGCCCAGGATCCCGCCGTCGCCGACGACCGTGTCCACGCCCGCAGCGACGTTTCCGAGCGTCGAGTCGTAGGACGTCTGCGCCCAGTTCTGGTTGCTGAACGAGCCGGTGAACCCGAAGCCGCGCGCCCAGCCGCGCATGCCCTCGTCGGGCGTCGGGCCGTTGAGCTCGGCGCCGAAGGCCTTGCGGCGCGTGGTCGCGACCGACTGCGCCACGGCGGTCGAGCGCGGACCGCCGGTGCCGCGCTGCCGCGGCGGAGCGGCCGGCGCCGTCATCTGCGGGCGCAGCTGCATGAGGCGTTCCATCGCCACGTCGCCGGTCTCGGTCATGCCGAGCATGAGCGTCGTCGGCAGCGCGTAGGGGTTGGCGGGGCCCGAGACGGCGACGACCGAGCTCGCATATGCGGCCGGGCTGGTCTGCAGCAGCAGCTGGGTCGCCACGAAGTCCGTGTCGCCGGTCGAGGTCTGCGCCAGCAGGTTCATCGCCGCCGCCGACTGGTTGATCTGCTGGTTCTCGACGATGCCGACGTTCGCGTTGCGGTTCACCGTCGTGCCGCCGATGTCGACCGGCACGATGACGTTCGTGTTCGTGGTGCCGGGGACCGGCAGCGGATCGGGGCCGCCGATCCCGAGGATGGACACCGAGAAGGCGGTGCCGGTGTAGTCGACGGTGAAGCCCGCGCCGAGGAACCGCGTCTCGCCGCTCTGGTTCAGGGCCCGGGTGGTCGGCAGCCCGGTGATCGGGTCGATGGTGACGACGTTGACCGTCCCGAAGGTGCCGCTGAGGCCGCCCGTCGCCGACACGACGGTGTAGGTGTCGGTCACGCCGGGGGTGGGAATCCAGTTGCCGCCCGAGTTGTCGAACACCGTCGGGTCGAAGACGAGGCTGGCGGTCGCGCTGGTGGCGCCGGAGGCCACCGCGGTGAAGGTCCCGCCGACGAGCAGCTGGTCGGCGATGCCGGTGCCGCCCGAGGCCGAGAGGAAGTGCGACTGCAAGGTCGAGGTCGACGCCAGCGAGGCGTTGCCGGTGACGTTGAGCACCGAGCTTGCCGACAC
>JBEITQ010000113.1:0-6567 GCA_040374835.1 Phycisphaeraceae bacterium
GCGCGATGTGCGAGCCCTACATCCGGCGCACCATGCGCACCGGGCAGGTCGCGTTCCACCAGGTGGTCACCGCGCGCGACGAGCCGTCGGTCCGCGGCTGACGGCCGCCCGCGTCCACGGCTCGACCGTCGCCGCCATCAGCACCCTGCCCTCGCCGGCGTCGGAATCCTGCCTACCGGCGTCGTCGACCGGGCGCAGGAACGCATCGAGGAAGGCGAGCTCCACCGCCTCGCACGGCCGCGACGCCGCCTCGAGCGACGCACGCCAGCTCTCCAGGTGCGCCGCCGGGAGCAGCCGGTCCGCGGCACCGCCGACGAGGAGCACCGGCCGGTCGTGCACGGTCACCGCCTCGAGCGGCGACAGCGCCGCGAGGCCGTCGGCGAGGCGCAAGGACGGCGACTCGACCCACGACGGGTCGTCCTCGTTCTCCGGCGTGCGGCGCGTGAGCACCTCGGCGCTCGGCGCGGACACCAGGCAGAGGAACGCGAGGCCCTCGTGGTTCGTCGATGCCGCGGCGCATGCGGTGCCGGCGAGCCACGCGCCGGCGAGCGCGGGGCGCGTGGTGCCGCACGACGCACCGAGGATGTCCGAGATCGCCTCCGAGTAGCCGCCCGCGTCGCAGTCCGCCGCCGGCACGAAGGACCGCATGTGCGCCACCGCATGGCCAGCGCGCAGGAGGGCCGCGCACAGCGCTCGGTCGACGTCGGCGCACGCGGGCGCATCCTCGATCCCCGGCCACTGCGGCGCCACCAGCACCGTGCATTCGGCATCGGCTGGACGCCGGCCGCCGCCGAGCCACCCGCCCGACGGGCGCGTGGGCGCCGCGACGAATCCCTCGGCGGTGCCCCAGCGCCCCGAGACCGCCACGCGCCGGCCCTCGCGATCGGCGCGCCGCCAGTCCTCCACGAGTCGCTCGGCGGCGGCCATGGCTCAGGCCCTCCCGAAGCTGCGCTCGAGGTCGCGCATCGAGATGCGAAGCGAGGTCGGCCGGCCGTGCGGGCAGCTCGAGCTGCGCTCGATCCGCTCGCGCAGGTCGAGCAGGCCGTCGATCTCGGCGGCGCTCAGACGGTCGCCCGCCTTCACTGCGGCCTTGCACGCCATCATGTCGAGCACGTCGGAGAGCGCGGATTCCAGGTCGCCCGGGCCGTCCTCGGCGATGCGCGACAGGAGCCCAGGCACGAAGTCCGCCGGCTCGACGCCGCGCGCGGACAGGAACGTCGGGTACGCGTGCACCAGCACCGCGCGCGGGCCCGCCGGCACCAGGTCGATTCCAAGTTTCGCCAGGAGCGGCCGCGCCTCCTCGGCCGCCTCGGCCGCGCGCGCATCCACCTCGACGGGCACCGGCACGAGCATCGGCTGCGATTCGAGCGGCGCGGACGCGATGCGCGCCGACAGCGACTCGAACATCGCGCGCTCGTGCAGCGCGTGCTGGTCGACCACCAGGATGCCGTCGCGGTCCTCGACCACGAGGTACGAACCGTGCACCTGCATCACGCGCCGCGCGGTGCGGTTGGCGTGGAGCGGCGTGTCGGCCGCGGCCGGGGCGGGCGCGCGCGTCTCGACCAGCACCACGGGCGGCGCCGGGTGCGCGGCCTGCGCGGCGGCCAACGCGGCAAACTCGGAAAAGTCGGTGCCGTGCGCCGCGAGGCCCGCGGGCGCACCCCCGCCGAACCCACCGCTGCCCGGCGCACCGCCGCCCGCAGCCGGCCGCGCCAGCTCGAACGCCGGCACCAGGTCCGCGGCCCGCAGCGCCTCGCGCACCGCGCGCAGCACCAGGCCGTGCACCGACTGCTGCTGCCGGAAGCGCACCTCGGTCTTCGCGGGGTGCACGTTCACGTCCACGAGCGCGGGGTCCATCTCGATCGCCAGGAACCCAAGCGGGGTGCGTCCGGGCTCCATCAGCCCGCGGTAGGCCTCCTTCGCCGCGTGCAGCAGCGTGCGGTCGAGCACCGCACGGCCGTTCAGCGAGAAGCGCATCGCGCGCGAGGCGCCGCGCGCAAGCGACGGCAGCCCCACCATCCCCCAGAGCGCCACCGGCGACCCACCGAGGTCCACGTCGGCCTCCACCGCCAGCATGCCGTCGGCCGACGCCGCCCCCAGGACGTCGCGCACCCGCCGCGCGGGATCGGTCGTGGCCGCGAGGTCCAGCCGCACGCGACCCTCGGCCTCCAGCCGGAACGCGACGCCCGGCCGGCAGAGGGCCAGCGCCTCGATCGCTTCCTCGATCCGCCCGAGCTCCGTCGCCGCCGAGCGCAGGAACTTCCGCCGCGCGGGCACGTTGAAGAAGAGCTGGCGGACCTCGACCACCGTGCCCGGCGCGCCGGCCGCCGGCGCGACGTCGTGCGCCTCGCCGCCCTCCACCTCGATCCGCGCGGCGGCGTCCGATCCCCGGACGCGGCTCGTGATCGAGACCCGCGCCACCGACGCGATCGACGCGAGCGCCTCGCCGCGGAAGCCCATGGTGCCGATGGCGGCCAGGTCCTCGACGCGGCAAATCTTGCTCGTGGCGTGGCTTGCGACCGCAAGCGGCAGTTCGTCGGCAGGGATCCCGGAGCCGTCGTCGGCCACCGTGATCCGGTCGGCGCCGCCGCCCTCGACCGTCACCTCGATGCGCGCCGCCCCGGCATCGAGCGCGTTCTCCACCAGTTCCTTCACCACGCTCGCCGGGCGCTCCACCACCTCGCCCGCCGCGATCTGGTCCACAAGCCGGCGGTCGAGGATCCGGATCGGCATCGGCAAGATTCTACGAAGACCGTCCCGCGCGCTGGCGCGGTCGCGCGCGACCTGCGACACTGCGCACATGGTCTCGCCCAGGACGGGCAACGAGGACCCCGGCGCAGGACGCGCCCCGACCCGCGGTGGCCGCCCGGCCACCGTCGTCATCGGCGACGTCCATGGCTGCGGCGCGCACCTTGAGCGGCTGCTCGCGCTCGTCGACCGCTGGTTCCCCGACGCCCGCACCATCTTCGTCGGCGACCTCTTCACCAAGGGTCCCGAGCCCGGCCGCGTGGTGCGCGCCATCATCGACCGCCGCGCGCGCGGCCTGCGCGTCGACCTCGTCTGCGGCAACCATGACCTCCGGCTCCTCGGCGCGATCGTCCGGCTTCAGGCCGGCGCCAACGTCGACCTCCTGCCCCGCGCCGAGCGCGTGGCCACCGAGCTGCTGCAGCGCGCGGGATTGATGCGCGAGGCCACCTGGCTCCTCACCGAGGCCTGCGACCGCATCGAGGAACGCCACCCGCGCGGCCTGTGGACGGTGATGCACGCCGGGATCGACCCGCGCCTCGGCATCGAGCGCACGCCCGACGACCTCAAGGTGCACCTCAAGGCCATCGAGGGCGAGCCCAACTGGTGGGAGCGCTACGACGGCAGCGACGGGCTGATCGTCGTCGGCCACCGCCCCGTGCTCGAGCCGATCGTCCTGCGCAACCGCGACGGCAAGGCCTACGTCGCCAACATCGACACCGGCTGCGCCTACGGCGGCGCGCTCACCGCCTACTGCATCGAGGCCGACCAGCTGATGCAGGTGCCCGGCGACGGCCTGCCGATGCCGGGCGTCGAGCTGCCGGCGTCGTTCCGCGCGGCGGGTCGCGGCGCGGTGCGGGCGACGGCGTAGCCCACCCTTACGCCCCCGGCCGCATCACGACCGGCATCCGCCGCCCGCGCCCGAACGCGCGGGCGGCGGTGCGCAGGATGACGGGGGCCTGGAAGCGCTTGTACTCGGCCAAGTCGATGGCGCGCGCCCAGCGGGCGACGGTCGCTTCGTCGATCCCCGCGGCGCGGGAGATCGTCGGCACGTCGTCCTCGCGGTCCACCCAGCCGCGGACGATGGCGTCGAGCGCCTCGTAGGGGGGCAGCGAGTCCTGGTCGGTCTGGTCGGGGCGCAGTTCCGCGCTCGGGGGCTTGTCGATGCTCGACTGCGGGATGGGCGGCACGTCGAAGCCGATCGCGCGGTGGTACGCGTTCGCCCAGCGGGCCATCGACCAGACGTCGGTCTTCAGCACGTCGCCGATCGGGGCGAGCGCGCCGCACATGTCGCCGTAGAGCGTGGCGTAGCCGGTGGCGTACTCGCTGCGGTTGCCGGTGGTGAGGATGAGGGCGCCGGTGGCGTTCGAGAGCGCCATGAGCTGCAGCCCACGCAGGCGCGACTGCAGGTTCTCGTCGGCAAGGCCCGCGATGGGTGCATCGATCGGCGCGAAGTGGCGCGAGAGGTGCGACGCGAGCATCGCGTGCGGCTCGGCGATCGGCACCTCCAGGCAGCGGATCCCCAGGCGCTTCGCCAGGTCGAACGCATCCGCGCGCGAGCCGTCGCTTGAGTGGACGCTCGGCATCGCGAGGCCCGTGACGCGGTCGCCCCCGAGCGCCGCCGCGGCAAGCGCCGCCACCAGCGCGCTGTCGATCCCGCCGGAAAGCCCAAGCGCCACCGACTGGTGCCCGGTCTTGCGCACGTAGGCCTCGATCCCCGTGCGCAGCGCGTGCCAGCGTTCCTCGTTCGGGTCATCGACCGACGCGGGCGCCGACGCCGTGGGCGGCGCGGCCGGGTCGACCATGAGCGGTTCGTCCCGCCACCGTGCGGCCGCCAGGCGCGCACCCGAGGGCCACGCGGCGATCGCCTCGCCGTCGAAGACCAGGTCGTCGTTCGCCCCGAGCGCATTCACCGAGCACACCGGGACGCCAAGGCGCCGCGCCGCGCCCGCCACGATCTCGCGGTGCAGCGCGGACTTCCCCACGGCAAACGGGCTTGCCGACACCGCCACCACGACCGTCGCCCCCGCGGCCACCGCCTCGGCGGCCGGGTCGGTGGCATAGGTCGCAGCCCCCGAGGCATCCGTGCCGCGCCAGAGGTCCTCGCAGGCGAGGATCCCCATGCGCACCCCGCCCACGTCGATCACGGTCGGCGCGGTGCCGGCGTCGAAGTGCCGCGGCTCGTCGAAGACGTCGTACTGCGGCAGGAGTCGCTTGGCATGCAGGCACTCCACGCGCCCGCCGCGCAAGACCGCCACCGCGTTCACCGGCCGGCCGGCCGGCCCCGGTGCAGGGGTGCCGACGAGCACCGCGGCGTCGCCCGCGCCACGTGCGGCAAGCGCGGACGCCAGCCCCGCGACCGCACGCATGCACCGCTCGACGAACCCGCGCCGCTGCAGGAGGTCGCGCGGCGGGTAGCCGCAGATGGCCAGTTCCGGGAAGGCGACGCAGCCGGCACCCGCCTGCACGGCGCGTTCGGCGGCGTCCGCGAGGCGCAGCGCGTTCCCGTCGGGGTCGCCGACGAGTGCGTCGAACCTGGCGAGCGCGATCCGCATGGATCGCGGAGTCTAGGTGGATGCCCGGTGCCGGGCGCGCCGGGCGCGCCGGGCGACGGGGCCGCCCGATCGCCTCAGGCCGCGGTCAGCGCGCGCCGGCCGATGCGCGTGCCGCGCTCGATGGCATCGACGAGCGAACGCACCGCGTACGGCTTGGCGAGCGTGGCGTCGAAGCCGTTCGGCATGGTCGCCCACGGGGTGCCGGTGCCGCCGCTTGCCACGAGCCAGCAGCGCGCAAGGCCGTGCTGGCGGCGCACCCAGGCCCCGAACGCGGTCGCGTCGCCCGCCGAGCGGTCGAACACCACCACGTCCGGGCTCCAGGTGCCGCACTCGGCGGCGGCCGACAGCGCTTCGGCTGCCGTCCGCACCTCATGCGTGCCGAGCCCCTCGAGCACCTCGCGGACGGTGTCCGCCGCGGTGCGGTCGGCGTCGACGACCAGCACGCGCGTGCGGCTTCCGCGGGATGAGGAGGTCGGGTTGTCGTCGTGGCCACGGACGGCATCGGCGCCGGCGGTGCTCACGGGAATGCCGTGCGCGGCGACGAAGGCCTCGAGCGCACGCACGTGCACGCGCCGGTCGCGCGAGCCGGGGATGCGGTAGCCATCGAGGCGTCCCGCGTCGATCCACTTGCTCACGGTGCGCGCCGCGACGTTGCAGATGCGGGCCACCTCGCCGGTGGTGAGTGCGTCCTTGCCGAAGCCGAAGGAGTCGTGTGCCATGACGCACTCCATCGGGACGGCCCGGGGCGGCCTGAAGCGCGCAGGCGGATTTTCCGGAAGATTCGTGCCCGTCCCGGGGGCCGGATAACGGGGACGGGACGCGCGCCGACGCGCGTCAGCCGCGGCGCGGCTCGTTGCGGTCGAGGACCCGCACCCCGCGCGCGGCAAGCGACGCGAAGAGTTCCTCGGCGTGGGCGCGGTCCCGCACCTCGACCACGCACTGCACCATCACGGTCGAGACGTCCGCCTCGCCGAAGGTGCGCTCGTGGTCGATCTGCTGCACGCTCGCGCCGGCCTTCGCCAGCGTCGCGGCAAGGTCGGCCAGGCCGCCCGGCCGGTCGCTGATGATCGCGGTGAACTTCACCAGCCGGCCGTCGACCGCCAGGCCGTGCTCGACCACGCGGCTGAAGACCAGGGGATCGATGTTGCCGCCGCAGAGGACGAGCGCCACGCGCCGGCCGCGCAGCGAGGGCAGGCGTCCGTCGAGCATCGCGGCAAGCGGCGCGGCGCCCGCACCCTCGACGACGCCCTTCTCCATCTCGGCAAGC
>JBEITQ010000025.1:0-13483 GCA_040374835.1 Phycisphaeraceae bacterium
CGGCTCGCGGGCGCTCGCGCGCGCGGGCGTGCGGGCCGTGCACCCTGCCCTGGCGGTGGTGCCGCGTGACCTGGCGCGCGCGCGTGCCGCGGGACTCGACCGCTGGACGGAACTCTCCATCGCGGACGGGGCGGATGCGCGCGCGGCCGCCGCGACGATCGCGGCGTCGGGCGGGCTCGTCGAGCGTGCCGAGCCGATCGGAATCGGCGGCATCGCCTCGGACGCGCCCGCGCCCAACGACCCGCTCTACCCGCAGCAGCACGCGCTCGAGAACACCGGCCAGCTCGTCGGCGGCGTCGCCGGCGAGTCGGGCTCCGACATCCGCGCGCGCGGCGCGTGGCACCTCTCGGTCGGCAGCGCGGACACGATCGTCGCCATCCTCGACAGCGGCGTCGACCCGCACGAGGCCTTCGCCGACCGCATGGTGCCGGGCTGGAACGTGCCCGCCGGCAACGCCGACACCGCCAGCCAGTGCTCGCAGCACGGCACGCACGTGGCCGGCATCGTCGCCGCGCGGGGAAACGACGGCCAGGGCACGGCAGGCGTCGCATGGAACGTGAGGGTGATGCCGGTCACCGTGCTGAGCGGATGCAGCGGCACCACCGCCGCGCTCGCCGCGGGCATCGTGTGGGCCGTCGACCACGGCGCGACGGTGCTCAACGCGAGCCTCCAGTACTCCGTCGAGAACCAGGTGCTGCGCGATGCCATCGCCTACGCGATGTCGCAGGGCGCGGTCCTGGTGGCCGCGGCCGGCAACACCGGGGCGAACGGCGTGGCGGTCCCCGCGCGCTGGCCCGAGGTCGTCGCGGTCGCGTCGATCGACTCGATGGGCACGCCGGCATCGAACTCCGCGATCGGCCCGCAGCTCGACGTCGCCGCGCCGGGCGTGTCGATCCTCTCGACCATCGAGCCCGGCGCCCACGGGCTGAAGACCGGCACCAGCATGGCCGCGCCCTTCGTGAGCGGCACCATCGCGCTCATGCGCGCGTCCGCGCCGTCGATCGCGCCGCGCGACCTGGCGCCGGTCGTCAACGCGACCGCCGTCGACATCTCGGTGCCCGGCTTCGACGCGCGCACGGGCTTCGGCCGGCTCGATGCCGCCGCCGCGGTGCGCGAGGCGCGCCGGCGCGCGGGGCTCGGGGACCTGAACGGCGACCTCGCCGTCGACGGCGACGACCTCGGCCGGCTGCTCTCGGCGTGGGGCCCGTGCTCGGTCGCGTGCGCCGCCGACCTCACCGACGACGGCGCGGTGGACGGCGACGACCTCGGCCGGCTGCTCTCCAACTGGGGCCCGGCGAACTGAGCCCGCGGACACCCGGCACGGGGCTCAGGGCGCCACGGGGCGGCCGAGCTGCACCGCGGCCTCGTCGACCATCGAGCGGATGACCGGCGACTGCGGGTCGAGCTCCATCGCGCGGCGGAACTCGGAGATCGCGCCGTCGGCGTCTCCCAGCTTCACCAGCCCGCGCGCCAGCGCCACGTGCGCGAACGCGTTGCCCGGGGCCATCTCGAGCGTCCGGCGCACGAGCGCCACGCCCTCGCGGACGTCCTCGTCGCCGGTGCCGCGCTCGATGAGCGCCAGCGACAGGCGCCGCAGCGACTCCAGGTCGTCCGGCATCGCGGCCGCACCCGCGCGCGCGCTCGCAAGCATGCGCGCGTGCTCGCCCTCGAGGTCGAGCCACGTCACCTGCTCCTCGCGCAGCTCGCGCCAGGCGGGGTGCGCGGAGAGCACGTCGTCGTACCAGCGGATCGCCTCGTCGCGCCGCGACGGCACCATGCGCACCAGGCGGCCGAGCACGATCGCCACGCCCTCGTCGGCCCCGTCGCGCTCCCACGAGCGCCGGAGCATCGCCTCGGCCTCGTCGCCGCGGCGGAGCGCCGCCAGCAGGTAGGCGCGTTCCATGTCGGTGCGGCGCCAGGCGACCGGGAACGGCGACCAGCCCTCGGGCCACGCGGCCGCCACGCCGTAGAGGGCGAGCGCGCGCTCGGCGGCCTGACGGCCTGCCGCGTCGGGTTCCATGCCGTGCTCGGAGAACACCACCTCGGCCGGGATCGAGATCCGCGCGTCCAGCATGCGCGCCGTCCACACGCTCGCGTTGAGCGCGCCCGCCCAGAGCGTGCCGGCGAGGGCCACCGCGGTCACGCCGATCCACGCCGCCCCGGCCCGCGACAACCGGCCGCGGAAGCGCAGGCGCGCGCCGTGGAACGACGCGTTCGCGTCGCGCAGGACGCGCCAGGACTTCCACGCCAGGAACGTCACGCACGCCGCGATGCCGGAAGCGAAGAGGAGCGGCACGCCGACGTACGCGCCGCGCACGGCCAGGAGCGTGCCCACGGCGACCGCTGCGAGCGCGACCTCCTCGGGCCAGGAGAGGTCGAAGCGGCGCGCGGCGGCGGCCGCGGCAGGCGTGCCGCTTCGCTCGACCGAGATCGCCGGCCCGCCGTGCCCGAAGCGGAGCGCCTCGTTCGGGCACGTCGACACGCAGTCCATGCACTTCATGCAGCCGGTGTCGACCACCATGCCGTAGTCGCGCACCTCCTCGTGGACGCGCACGTTGCTCGTGCACGCGGCGGTGCAGTGGCCGCACTGCTCGCAGCGGTCGTGGTCGACCACGATGCGCATCGGCGCCACCTCGTCGAGCGGCGCGAAGAACCCGCCGTAGGGGCACGCGTACGTGCAGTAGCCCTTGGTGCCCAGGAGCCACACCACCAGCACGCCGCTCACCAGGACGAACGGGATGCCCATCGCCCAGCCGGGAAACGACGCCCAGAAGTCCTGCGTCACCAGGTGCGTCGACCAGCCCGGCCATCGGAGGTCCGGCTGCGTCCAAGGCGCCACCGCGAAACGGTAGAAGAGCGGCCACACGAACATGTAGAGCGCCAGGCACAGCGGCATCCACACGAGGAGGCGCGACCGGAACGGCCGCGGGCGGATCCCTGCGCGCGCGAGCAGCCACGCCGTCCCGTCCTGGATGGCCACCCAGTGGCAGCCCCAGCCGCAGAACCAGCGCCCGAGCAGCGCGGTGGAGAGGAGCGCCGCGCCGAAGAAGATCGCCCCGACCGTGACGATGCCGTTCTTCACGGTCTCCATCGACTCGCTCGGCTCGATCGGCGCGAGCGTCGAGCCCATCGCCAGCCACTGCACGACGTGGACGATCATGAAGACCCACACGCCCGCCAGCACCGCCGCGCGCTTCCAGCCGCGGCGCGAGCCGAAGGACGTGCGCCGGGGCGCGCCGGAGGCGCCGAGCACCGGCAGCTTCACGGAGGTGGGCCGCGGGGAGCACGTCGACATGGCGACGATCGTAGGGTGCGCGGGGAACGCTGCCCGCCTTGCCCCGCGGGGCCAGTCCTATACTCGCGCCCCCGAAGGCGCCCATGGACCGTGACCTGTACGAGATCCTCGGCGTGCCTCGCACCGCCAGCGCCGACGACCTGAAGAAGGCGCACCGCACGCTGGTGCGGAAGTTCCACCCCGACGTCAACAAGGAGCCGGGGGCGGCCGCGCGCTTCAAGGAGATCCAGGAGGCCTACGACATCCTGGCCGACGACGACAAGCGCAAGCGCTACGACCAGTTCGGCATGGCGGGCGTGCGCGCGGGACCGGCCGGCGGCCCGAACGGCGGCGGCGCGCCGGGCGGCGACCCGTTCGGCGGCGGGAACCCCTTCGGCGGCGGCCAGGGCTGGCAGAACGTCGATCCGTCGACCTTCGAGGAGGTGTTCGGCTCGGTGTTCGGCGGCGGGCGGCAGCGCGGCGGGCGTGGCCGCGGCTTCGGCGGGTTCGGGGGCTTCGAGGAGGCCGAGGCGGGCCCGCAGAAGGGCCGCGACCTCGCCATGGAGGAGACGGTCGACTTCACGACCGCGGCCCTCGGCGGCAAGCGCTCGATCACGGTGAACGGCCAGGGGATCCAGCTGTCGATTCCCGCGGGCACGCTCGACGGCGCCCGGCTCGCGGTACGCGGCAAGGGCGCCCCCGGCGCGTCCGGCGGCGCGGCGGGCGACCTGATCGTCACCGTGCGCGTCGCGCCGCACCCGTGGCTTCGGCGCGAGGGCGACGACCTCGTGATGGACGTGCCGCTCACCATCGCGGAGGCGGCGCTCGGCACCACCGTCAAGGTGCCGCTCCTTTCGGGATCGGTGCAGATGCGCATCCCGCCCGGCGTGAAGAGCGGCCAGCGGCTGCGCGTCAAGGGCAAGGGCATCCAGCGGGCCAAGGGCCAGCCCGGCGACTTCCATGCGGTGATCGCCATCGAGGCGCCGAAGGAACTCGACGCGCGCGGACGCGAGCTCGTCGAGGAACTCGCGCCGCGGCTCGCGAGCCCGCGCACCGGCCCGCAGTGGCGGGAGTGACGGGGCGCGCGGGGATGGCGCGCGCGGCAGCGCTCAGCGCCCGTAGCGCCGGCGGGTCGACTCGACGAGCGCCAGCACCTCGGCCGGGCGCGCGAGCATGATCCACGCGGCGTCGTAGCCCGGGCCGGGGCCCGCGAGGAAGGTGATCGACCCGGTGCCGAGGGCGCGGTCGGTGCGCGTGCGCACGAGCTCGATGCGCCGGAGCGCGTTGAGGTTCGCCGAGTAGACGGTCGGGGACACCAGCCCGCGGCGGCGCAGCACGCGCCGGTCGGTGAGGACGTACACGCGGCTCGCCCACTCGGCCACCGCGACCGCCAGCCGCACGAGCACCGCGCCCACCGCGGCCTGGCCGATCGGGATCGCCCACGGCAGCCCGGAGGCGCCGCTCGCCGCCGCGGCGATCGCCGCCACCAGCATGGCGAACGCGCTCCAGCGCGCCGACCGCAGCGCGATCCACAGCGGGCTCGGGCGCCAGGAGCCGATGATGACCTCCCCCGGCTCGAGCATCGTGGCCGCGAAGAGCGGGATGCCCGCCCCGTCGAGCGCCGTCGTCGCGAACGCGGCGCGGCCGTCGCGCGCGTGGGGACCGGCGCTCACCGCGGCGGGCCCTCCGGGTGCAGCACGCGCACGTCGGGCAGGTTGCGGAAGCAGCCGTCGTAGTCGAGGCCGAAGCCGACCACGAACTCGTCCGGGATGTCGAAGCCCACGAACTCGCAGGGCGTGGAGAGCGCGGCGGGGATCGTCTTGCGCAGCAGGACGGCGGTGGCGAGCTTCGCGGGCCGCTGCGCCCCGAAGCGCTCGCGGATCCAGCGCAGCGTGCGGCCGGAGTCCAGGATGTCGTCGACCACCAGCACGCGCCGGCCCGAGAGGTCGCCGGGCATGTCGCCCACGGCGCGCACGCCCTGGCTCGAGGTCGCGGTGCCGGGGTAGCTCGAGAGCGTGGCCAGCGTGATGCGCATGCGCACGGGCACGTGCCGCACCAGGTCGGCGGCGAAGATGAACGCGCCGGTCATCACCGGCACCAGCACCAGGTCGTCCTCGCCCTCGCCCATCCACGCCACGATGTCGCGCGCGAGCTCGGGCATGCGCGCGGCGATGCGGTCGGCCGACACCAGGACGCGGCCGAGCGCCGCGCGTGCCGCGGGCGAGGCCGGGTCCATCAGCCGCCCTCCCCGAGCCGCTGCATGATGCGGGCGTTCACGGCCTTGGCGTCGGCCTTGCCGCCGGCGAGCTTCATCACCGAGCCGACGATGCGGCCGATGGCGGCGCCCTTCCCCGCGCGCACGTCGGCGGCGGCCTGCGGGTTGGCCGCGATCGCCTGGTCGACCCAGGCGTCGAGCGAGGCGTCGTCCTGCACCACCAGCAGTCCCAGCCGCTCGGCGGCGGCCGTGGGCGCATCGCCGGTGCCGGCGAGCGCGGCGACCAGCGCGTCCACGTTCTGCGCGCCCAGCGTTCCCGACTCGCGCAGCGCGACGATGCCCGCCACCTGCGCCGGCGAGAGGCCGGCGCCCTCGAGCGTGCAGCCGAGCTCGTTCGCCCGCTTGGACAGCTGGTTCAGCAGGAACTTGCCGCAGGCGTAGCCGGCCTTCGCGCCGCCGCCGGCCGCCGCCACGCACGCCTCGAAGAAGAGGCACGCGGCGCGCTCCTCGACCAGTGCGTCGGCGTCCTTGCGCTCGAGGCCGTACTCGCCCACGTAGCGCGCGCGGCGCGGCGCGGGAAGCTCCGGGATCTCAGCACGCACGCGCGCGAGCCACGCGTCGTCCACCACCACCGGCACAAGGTCCGGGTCGGGGAAGTAGCGGTAGTCGTGCGCGTCCTCCTTCTCGCGCTGCAGCACGGTGACGCCGCGCTCGTCGTCCCAGCCGCGCGTGCTCTTGGTGCCGGGGCCCATCGTGCGGCCGTCCTCGCGCCAGCGCGCGGCCTGCACGGACGCCTCGTGCTCGATCGCGCCGCGCAGCGCCTTGAAGGAGTTGAGGTTCTTCACCTCGACCACCGGCGTGCGCACCTCGGAGCCGTCTGCGAGCGCCAGCACCAGGTTGACGTTCGGCTCGAAGCGCATGTGCCCCTTCTGCATGATTCCCTCGGTGACTCCGAGGAAGCGGCAGATCGAGCGCAGCTCCTGCGCGAAGGCCACCACCTCGGCGGCGGAGCCGAAGTCGGGCGCCGTCACGACCTCGAGGAGCGGCGTTCCCGCGCGGTTCAGGTCGACCAGCGACCCCTCGTAGCGGAACCCGCCGGGCAGCTCGTGGCCGAGCTTGCCCGTGTCCTCCTCGAGGTGCGCGCGGATGATGCCGATGGGGCGCGTCCCGCCCTCGGGAAGCGCCAGCCCGAACGACCCGCCGTGGCAGAGCGGCAGGTCGTACTGGCTGATCTGGTAGCCCTTCGGCAGGTCGGGGTAAGTGTAGTTCTTGCGGTCCCACTTCGACCGCCGCGCCACCGAGCAGCCCAGGGCCATGCCCACCATCATCGACATCTCGACCGCGCGGCGGTTCATGACCGGGAGCGTCCCCGGCAGCGCGGCCACCAGCGGCGTGACGAGCGCGTTCGGCTCCCGGTCGTAGAACTCGGGATTGCCCGGGCTTCCCGCGCGCGTGAACATCTTCGTGCGCGTGGCGAGCTCGACGTGGATCTCGAGCCCCACCATCAGCCGGGTCGAGACGATGTCCGCGGTCGCGGAGGCAGGCATCGCACGGATGATACGCCGCGGACCGCGCCGATCAGCCGCCGGCGGCGCGCCGGACCGACGGCGGCGCGACGACGACGCGGTCGCGGCCGTCGCTCTTGGCGTCGTAGAGCGCGATGTCGGCGCGCGTGAGCATGACGTCGGACGTCTCGTCGGCCTGCAGCGTGGCCACGCCCACCGAGCACGTCACGGGGATGCGCGCGGCCTGCCCCACGACGATCGGCGAGTCGCCGACGCGCCGGCGCAGGCGCTCGGCCACCGCGCGCGCGCCGGCCTCGTCGCAGTCGGGCAGCACGACGACGAACTCCTCGCCGCCGAAGCGCGCCACCGAGTCCGCCGGGCGCGCCGCGACCCGCAGCCGGCGCGCCACCTCGGCGAGCACGATGTCGCCGACGCCGTGGCCGAAGCGGTCGTTCACGCCCTTGAAGTGGTCGAGGTCGATCATCGCCACCGAGAGCGGCAGCCCGTGCGCGCGCGCGGCGCCTCCCTCCCGGGCGAGGATCGCGTCGAGCCCGGCGCGGTTCCACACGCGCGTCAGCGGGTCGACCATCGAGCGCCGGCGCGCCTCGCCGAGCTCGCGGATCATGTCCCCCTGCCGGAAGGTCAGCTGCCGGCGGTGCAGCTCGCCCTCGGCGACGGCCGCGAGGTCGCGCAGGAGCGCCAGGTCCTCGGGCGACGCCTCGCGCGGCTCGCCGTCGACGGCGCACAGGACGCCGATGCGCGCGCCGTCGGGGGCGCGCACCGCGAGCGACGCGAAGAACCGCGCGTAGGGCGCGTTCACCACCAGGCTCGAGCGCGCGAGGCCGCCGTCGGCGAGCGCGTCGCGCACCACGAACGGCCCGGCGCTGCCGAGCGCGCCCGAGACCAGCGCGTCGTCGCGCGGCACCTCGTTCACCTGCAGCCCGTGGCGCGACTTGAACCACAGGCGGTCCTCGCCCAGGACGGCCAGGCCCGCCAGCGGCGTGCGCATCACGCGCGCGGCCAGGCGCGTGATGCGGTCGAACGACTCCTCGGCCGGGGTGTAGAGGAGCGCCAGGCGCTCGAGCGTCTCGAGCCGCGTTCGCTCCTGGGCAGAATCTGTGCGGCGTCCGACCTGGGCCATTCGGCGTTACCCCTGCATCAGCCTGTCACGTCCGGGCCGCCCCGACAACCCCAATCGGCCCCGATTCGCCGGAAGTCGCGCACCCGGCGGGCGGCGCACCCCGGATGGCGGCCGACGCGGCGCCGGGGGCGCCGCGTCGGGAGTCGCAAAGGCCGCGGTGGGATTTGAACCCACGAATAACGGATTTGCAATCCGTCCCCTTGGGCCACTTGGGTACGCGGCCGGCCAGACCCGTATAGTGGCACAGCCGACCTCCCGCGTCAACGCGCGCATGGATCGACCCCGCACCAGAACGGCCGCCCTGCTTATCGCCCTCGCCATGGGGGCCCCGGCGGTGTCGCAGGCACCCGCGGCACCGAAGCCCGTGGCCGGGCCGCCGCCCGAGGCGCCGAGGCCCGCATCGACGCTCCCGGTCCTGCGCGAGGGCGTGATGCTCACGTCGACGCGCGGCTACTTCGCGCGCTCGCTGCGCGAGTCGGGGCTCCTCGTGTTCCGGCTCGAGGAGCGGCTCGCCTCGAGCGGCCGCCGCCCGATCCTCGTGATGCCGTGCGACCCCGCCGAGGACATCAAGGCGATCCTCGCCGACCCGCGCGAGGATTCGCCGGTGCGCTTCGAGGTGACCGGCGAGATCTTCGACGGCGGCGACCGCGCGTTCCTGCTTCCCATGGCGATCGTCGCGCTGCGCCCGCCGGCGGCGCCCGGCATGCTCGCGCGCACCGCGCCGAAGGAGCTCGAGCGCCCGGATCCCGCGCGGCCCGCGCCGCGCGCCCCGCGCATCGACGCCTATGCCGACGAGGGCGGGGCTGCCGCCGCGGCTTCGCCCGCGCGCGAGGCGCCGCCCGACCGGCTCGCGCACGAGCCCGACACCACGCTCTTCCCCGGCTTCGACGACGGGCTTGCCGACGAGCTCGAGCGCCGGCTCGACCAGGGCATCGCGCGCAGCGGGCTGGGCACGGCGGTGAAGCGTGCCGTCGAGGCGCACGACCGCTCCGCGCTGGTGCCCACCGCGACGCGCATCCTGAGCCGGCGCGCGACGGTGCTGCGCGACCCCCTCACCGGTGCGTGGCGCGCGCGCTTCGCCACCGGCCGCGAGGACTCGGGCACCGGCGTCGCGCCCGAGGCGTCGATGGAAATCCTGCCGAGCCGCACGCTCGCCGACCTCGAGCGCAAGGTGCGCGAGCGGCCCGTCGGCACGACGTGGCTCCTGAGCGGCGAGGTGGTCAACGCCCGCGACCGCAGCTACCTCGTGCTGACGCGCGCGGTGGAGCCGCCGGTGTCGCGCTTCGAGTCGCCCTGAGTCCGCGGTCGCTCAGCCCCACGCCCCGAGCATCATGCCGAGGTCGTTCCCGTCCACGGTGCCGTCGCCGTTCAGGTCGGCGGGACCGCGCAGTCCCCAGGCGGCGAGCAGCATGCCGAGGTCGTTGCCGTCCACCACGCCGTCGCCGTTGAGGTCCGCGGGAATGGGCGGCGCGCCCGTCACGGTGCCGTTCAGCACCAGCGTCAGTGCCGAGCTCGACGCGCCGGGGACCGATTCGTCGCGCGTGTTGATGGTCACGGAGCGCGAGTAGGTCCCGGGCGAAAGCCCCGCGGGATCGAAGCGGAACGTCGCGCTCCCGGGCACGGCGCCGATCTCGCCCGAGGTGGAGCCGACCAGCGTGAACGGCCCCGGCGGCACCGCGACCGACTGGATCGAGAGCCGCGCCTGGTCCGTGCCGAAGCCGAAGTTCGCGACCGCAACGCCGGCGGACACCGGCGCCCCGCCCTGCTCGGCCGCGAGGTCGAGCGATGCGCCGTCGACGTCCGCGGTCGACGAGAGCGACGGGTTCGAGGGCCGCAGCACCTGCACCGTGACCGGAAGCGCCGTGGACGGGTTCTCCACGCCCTGGTTGCCGCTCGTGACGGTGGCCGTGCCCGTGCGCACGCCGACCGCGGCGGTCGTGACGGGCAGGTTCACCGTGACCGACGACGGCGTGGGCGGCGCGGTGCCCGACTGGCTTCCGGACAGCACGCCGCTGCCGGCCGCCGTGAACTGCAGCGCGTCGATTCCGACCGAGAAGTCGCCGGGCGCGTCGTTGGCCACCACCACCGGCACCACGACGCCCGTCGCACCCTGGATGACGCGCGCGGGGTAGGCCCCGAGCGTCGCCACGCACCACGCCGGCACCTTGAAGTCGACGATGACGGGAATGTGGTCCGACGCGGCCCAAAGCGCATTGGCCAGCGCGTTGGAACGCGGGATGTTGGACGGGTAGTAGGTGTTGTTCCCCTGGTTGATGTCGGTGTCGAAGTGGTTGCCGTCGTTGCCGAACGCGCGCGTCGTCCCGGGGATCACCGAGAGTCCCGCGCCGTCGGCGAGCGCCGCGGTCGGCAGGATGAAGTCGAAGCGGTCGTCCATGCCGCCGCCGACCAGTCCGCCCGACGCCAGGCGCGGGCTCTGCGTGTGCAGCACCGCGTTCGAGGCGCCCGTCCAGTTCGCCGTCCCGAGCGGGTCGACCGCGCGGCCGTTGCCGGCGGCGACGAACGCCTGGTAGCCGGGCTCGGCGTTCGAATAGAAGTTCATGTCGCCGGCGTAGATCGCCTGCACGCCCGCACCCATGGCGTCGGAATTGCTGCGGATCGCCTGCACGCCGAAGAGGCGCTCGTCCTCGTTGGCGCTGCCGGTGCTCGCCTTCAGGTGCGAGCCGTAGACCACGAAGCGCGCGCCGGCCGAGGTGTAGTCGCGCAGCTGGAGCGTCCAGCGGTCGGTGTTCCTGCTGGCGCCCGTCGGGATGTTGGCGTGCGTGCCCGGAACCTCCGTCAGCAGGTCGCTTCGGAAGAAGAGCGCCCGCGCCCCGGACGCACCGTCCTCCGTCGGCGTGGTCGTGAAGGTGGCGCGCGTGTAGGCCACGCCCGCGGGCGCGGCCGCGTTCACGATCGACGTGAGCGTCGCCAGGTCGACGTTGCGCACCTCGGCGAAGACGATGGCGCCGACCGGCACCGCGAAGCCCGGCTTGTCGTCGGCGTGCATCGCGGCGATCACCGCCTGCAGCGACGCCAGGTTGCCCTCGAGTCCGGAGATGTTGTAGGTGGCCACGCGCAGCTGCGCGGAGGCCGATGCCGCCAGCGACAGGGCAGCCGCCGCGACGGCCCAGCGAGCGCGTCCGAGAACGTATCTCGCGGCATTGGACATCGAGGTGACGATACGCCCCCTTCTTCGCCCGACCCAAGCCAATTGTTCGCACATCCGCGCAAGTAGTCTTCCTCGTCCGCTTCGGGCCGCCATCCGCAGGTCCGCGGAACGAACTGCCCCCCACGGGAACCCCCACCATGCGAATCCTCACCGCCGCCCTGGCCGTCGCCGTCCTCGCCTCGCCCGCCCTCGCCCAGCAGGTCGAGCCGCAGATCTTCACGCTTCCCAACGGCATGAAGTTCCTCCTGGTGGAGCGCCACGACCAGCCCAACACCATCGCCGCCGGCTGGCTGGCGAAGGTCGGCTCGGTGAACGAGCGGCCCGGCATCACCGGCATCAGCCACTTCTTCGAGCACATGATGTTCAAGGGCACCGACACCATCGGCACCCGCGACCCGCAGCGCGACGCCGGCTACCGCGCGCGCCAGAAGCTGCTGCGCGACCGGATCAACGAGCTCACCTGGACGGTGCAGTACGAGCGCTTCAAGCAGGGCGAGATCGCCGACCCGTGGGACCCGAAGAACGACACGACGGAGCTGGCGGCCCTCCGCGCCGACCTGCGTCGCCTGATGGACGAGCAGCAGGGCAAGGCGGGCGAGGACGCCATCAAGCGGCTCGAGGCGGACCTCGCCAAGGCGGACGCGTCGACCCCCGAGGGCAAGCAGCGCGCCGACGCGATGCGCAAGGAGCTGGCGGCGACCAAGGCGGGCCAGGCGAAGATGGCCACGATCGTCAAGGACGAGTTCGACCAGGTCTACAGCAAGGCGGGCGGCACGGGCATGAACGCCTTCACGAGCTACGACCTGACCTTTTACTTCATCAACGTCCCGAGCAACAAGTTCGAGCTGTGGGCGTGGATGGAGAGCGACCGCCTCGACGGCAGCGTGTTCCGCGAGTTCTACAGCGAGCGCGACGTCGTGCACGAGGAGCGCCGCCTGCGTACCGAGAGCACGCCGACCGGCGTGTTCCAGGAGCAGTTCGAGAGCATGTTCTGGATGGCGAGCCCCTACTCATGGCCCGTCATCGGCTGGACGAGCGACCTGAACAGCTACACGATGGAGGAGGCGATGAAGTACTGGAACACGTACTACCGCCCCAACAACCTCGTGGGCATCATCGTCGGCGACTTCAACCCCGCCGAGGTGAAGCCGGTGATCGCGAAGTACTTCAGCCGGCTCGAGCCGGGCACGCAGGCCCCGCCGCCGGTGGTGACGCTCGAGACCGAGCAGCGCGCCGAGATGCGCATGCAGGCCGAGGCCGAGGCGCAGCCGCAGGTGGAGGTGCGCTACCACACCGTGCCCTTCCAGCACAAGGACTCGTACGCGCTCGACGTGATGTCGTCGGTCCTCAACGGCCGCACCGGCCGCCTCTACAAGAGCATGGTGGAAGGCAGCCAGGTGGCGAGCTCCGCCAGCGCCCGCCAGGACTCGCGCAAGTACGCGGGAGCCTTCAGCTTCGCGGCCGAGACCAAGGGCGAGGCCACGCCCGAGCAACTCGAGAAGGCGTGGTACGCCGAGCTCGAGAGGCTCCAGAAGGAGGCCGTGCCCGAGCAGGAGCTGCAGAAGGTGAAGAACCAGGCGATGGCCGACAGCTACCGCCGCCTGCAGAACAACTTCTTCCTGATGATCCAGCTCGCCTACGCCGAGGCCCTCGGCGACTGGAGCGAGATCAACAAGGAGAGCGCCAAGATCCAGGCCGTGACGGCCGAGGACGTGAAGCGCGTCGCCAACGCGTACTTCGGGAAGAACAACCGCTCCGTCGCCACCTACGTCCGCAAGGCGGGCGAGCAGGCCGAGGTCGACGCCGACCTCGCGGCGCTGCCGGCGCCGATGCAGGGCATGGCACGGCAGGCGGCGAAGAAGATCGGCGCCGAGACCGACCTCGCCAAGCTCAAGGAGGGCCTGACCGAGATGGACGCGCAGGCCGCGCAGGTCCCGCCGGCGATGGCGCCGGTGCTGGGCTACCTGAAGAAGAAGATGACCGACCGCATCGCCGAGCTCGAGGCCGGCAAGTGAGCCGCGCGCACGCACCAACCCACCACCGAGCACACACCATGAAGACCACGCTCAACGCCTCCCTCCTGGCCTCGATCGCGCTCGTCGCCGCCTGCGAGTCCGCGCCCAAGGCCGCCGACCCGATGCCGACGGCCGCCGCGCCCGCGAAGCCCGCCGCGCAGGCC
>JBEITQ010000043.1:0-10452 GCA_040374835.1 Phycisphaeraceae bacterium
CGGACGGGCGAGCGTGGTACGACCACTCGCTTCGGGTGCACACCACCACGGCGCTCGGCGCCGACGAGATCCACCGGATCGGGCTCGACGAGGTGGCGCGCATCCGCGCGGAGATGGACGAGGTGATCCGCCGCACCGACTGGTTCGCGGCCGATCCGGCCCGTGCGGCGATGGACCGCGACGCGCGGTTCGCGGCCTTCGTGGCGTTCCTGCGCACCGACCGGCGCTTCTATGCGCAGTCGGCGGACGAGCTGCTCGCGCGCTACCGGGACATCTGCAAGCGGATCGACGCGAAGCTGCCGGCGCTCTTCGGCACCCTGCCCCGCAACCCCTACGGCGTCCAGGCGGTGCCGAAGTTCATGGCGCCCACGCAGACCACGGCCTACTACATGCCCGGGTCGCTGCGGGCCGGGACGCCGGGCTGGTTCTACGCCAACACCCACGCGCTCGACCAGCGGCCGCTCTACGAGGCGATCCCGCTCTCGCTGCACGAGGCGGTGCCGGGGCACCACCTGCAGATCACCATCGCGCAGGAGCTCCCCGCGCAGCGCGAGTTCCGGCGCGACATGCACTTCACCGCCTTCGTCGAGGGATGGGCGCTCTACGCCGAGCGGCTCGGGATCGAGATGGGGCTCTTCGCCGGGGACCCCTACTCCGACTTCGGGCGCCTCCTCTACGAGATGTGGCGCTCCACGCGCCTCGTGGTCGACACCGGCATGCACGCCCTCGGCTGGAGCCGCGAGCGGGCGATCGCCTACATGCAGTCGAACACCGCGCTCAGCGAGCTGAACATCGTCCGCGAGGTGGACCGCTACATCGACTGGCCCGGCCAGGCGTGCGGCTACAAGATCGGCGAGCTGCGGATCCGGGCGATGCGCGCGCGGGCCGAGCGCGAGCTCGGCGCCGCCTTCGACGTGCGCGCGTTCCACGACGAGCTCCTCGGCGCGGGCGCGCTGCCGCTCGACGTGCTGGAGGCGCGCATGGACGCGTGGGTCCGCGCCCGCGCGCCTCAGAAGTCCCAGGCCCCGTCCTGAAGGAACGGGTTCGAGCGCCGCTCGGCGCCGATCGTGGTCGAGGGGCCGTGCCCGGGATGCACGCGCACGGCGTCGGGCAGCGCCATCAGCACCTCGCGCAGCGAATGGCGCATGCGCGCGGGGTCGCTCGTCGGGAAGTCGACGCGGCCGATCGACCCCGCGAAGAGCGTGTCGCCCACGATGGCCTCGCCCGCGTCATCGCAGACGAGCGTCGTGCTGCCGGGACTGTGGCCGGGCGTGTGCAGCACGCGCCACGCCGAGCCGCCGAGCCGGAGCACGTCGCCCGCGCGCAGCGGTGCGTCGGCCGCGCCGCAGGTCACCGGCACGCCGACGAAGGCGCTCAGGTTGAGCTCGGGGTCCGACAGGAACGCGTCCTCGTCCGGGTGGAGCAGCACCGGTACCCCCGGGAACGCGCGGCGCACGCGCTCCAGGCCCGCGATGTGGTCGGCGTGCGCGTGCGTGAGCAGGATCCGCTCCGGCACCAGCCGCTCCTGCCGGACGAACTCGATCACCGGGTCCGGGCCCGAGCCGGGGTCGACGATCCAGCAGGCCCGGGCCGGGTCGGCCGGGTCGCGCACCACCAGGCAGTTGGTCTCGAAGGGGCCGAGCGCGAAGGAGTCGATCGTGACGCCGGGCATGGCCGGATCGTAAGCCCGTATCCTCCGCGCCGTGCTGCATGGACGCCACATCCTGGCCGCGGCGGCGCTCGCCACGCTCGCCGGCTGCGAGCAGATGTCGAGCGACTTCAGCGACGCGTCGAGCTCGATCTTCCCGCCCTCGCCGGCCGAGGCCGGCCGCTGGGCGGTCGACGACAGCGACCCGGAGAACCAGCGCCGCGGGGTGCTGCTCCTGGGGAACTCGACGTTCGGCGGGGACCCCGTCTACATCAACCTGTACCGGCTGTACATCGAGGAGAACAGCGACCCCGTCGTGAAGGCCACGGCGATCCAGGCGCTCGCCCGCCATGGGCAGCCGGAGGACGCGGCGCTCATCGCCAAGCAGCTCGACAGCCCGGTGGAGCAGATCCGCATCGCGGCCGCGCGCGGCCTGCAGCGGATCCACAACCCGGCGATCGCCGACCAGGTGTGGAAGAAGCTGATCCGGGAGGAGGAGTCCGCGTCGGTGCGCGTCGAGCTGGCGATCGCGCTCGGGCAGTACTCGACGCGCGATTCCTTCGAGGCGCTCACCGCGGCGCTCGACGACCGCGAGCTGGCCGTCAACCTCGCCGCCGCCGACAGCCTGCGGCTCATCACCGGCGCCGACTTCGGGCTCGAGTCCGCGCGCTGGCGCGCGTGGCTCGACGCCACGCCGACGGCGCTGCGCGCGGACGTGCCCTACTACTACCCCACGTTCGAGCGCACGCTCGGCTTCGGCGACTACATCGTGTTCTGGGCGATCCCGACGTGGGAACAGCCGGGGCTGCCCGCCGGCCTGCGCGCGGAGGCGCCTACGCAGGGGACGGCCGCCGCCTCCACGCCGCCCGCCACGCCGCCCGCGAAGTGAGCGCGTGAACGCACGCGCCGTTGCGGCGCGGCCCCACGCCTACACTTCGCCCCTTGCGCCCCGAACGACCGACGCAGGACGCGGAGGCTGACCTCCGGCGGCTCGCCGCCGAGGCGGAGATCGACGCGTTCGGCGATCCCGCGCTGTCGGTGGCCGGCGCCGAGGGCGCGGCCGACGACGAGAAGATCATCCGAAGCGGCCGACTCGCCGGGAAGGGCCTGTGGGAGTCGATCTGGATCCTCGCGGTGCCCGTGCTGCTGCAGCAGCTGATGGCGGCGATGGTCGGCACGGTAGACACGCTGCTTGCCGGAAACCTGCCCCTCTCGGTCGCGGGCGCGGCGCTCGACGGCGTCGGCTTCGGCGCGAGCTTCATGTGGGTGGCGTCGATCGTCCTGATGGGCCTGGGCATCGGCGCGCAGGCCATCATCGCCCGCGCCATGGGCGCCGGCACGCCGGACGAGGCGCGGACGGCGGGCGGCACGGCCGTCGCGGTCAGCGCGGTCGCGGGGCTCGTGGGCGCGGTGGCCGTCTGGTACGCGGTCTCTCCCGTGGCGCGTTGGATGGGAATGGCCGACGACGCGCACCGCTACGGCGTCGAGTACGTGCGCGTGGTCGCCGTGAGCCTTCCGCTCATGTCGGTCATGACCGTCGGCGGCATGGCGCTCCACGGCGCCGGCGAGACGGCGCGTCCGAGCATCATCGCGACGGTCGTGAACGTGGTGAACGTGCTGTGCTCCTGGATCCTCTCCGGCGTCGTGGTCGAGGCCGGGTCGCTCACGATCGCCAACCCGTCGCCGCTCGACCCGCAGCGCTGGGGCGTGTGGGGCGTGGCCGCGGGCACGTCGATCTCCTACGCGGTCGGCGGCCTGTGGACGATGTGGGTCCTGTCGCGGGGCGTGAAGGACTTCCGCGTCGGACTGCGCGACCTGCACGCCGACCGCACGATGCTGCGGCGGATCATCTCGCTCGGCATCCCGAACATGCTCGAGGGCGCCACCATGTGGCTCACGACGAGCATCGGCGTCACCCGCTTCATCGGCATGGTGGCCGAGTCGGGCGGCGGCGCCGCCGGCCCCGCGAAGGGGCTCTTCGGCGCGCACATGGTGACCATCCGCTGGGAGGCCTTCAGCTTCCTGCCGGGCTTCGCGATGGGAACCGCGGCCGCGGCGCTCGCCGGGCAGTACCTCGGCGCCGGGTCGGTGCGCATGGCCCGGCGCGCGATCTGGGCATGCCTGTGGATCGCGATGGGGATCATGGGGGCCTTCGGCGTCGTCTTCATGGTCGCGGGCGAGCCGCTCGCGCGCCTCATGAGCCGCGATCCCGTCGTGGTCGCCGAGGTGCCGAGGCTCCTCCTCATCTGCGGCATCGTGCAGGTGTTCTTCGCGATGGCGCTCGTGATCCGCCAGGGACTCAAGGGCTGCGGCGACGCGAAGGGCACCTTCCGCATCACGCTGGTCTCGACGGTGCTCGTGCGCGTGCCGCTCGCCTACCTCTTCGGCATCGGGCTCGGCATGGGCCTGGCCGGCATCTGGATCGGGCTGTGCGCGGAGCTCGGCGTGCGCGGCCTCCTGTTCCTCGCGCGGTTCATGGGAACCGGCTGGGAACGTGCCCGCGTCTGACGCCTAGGTCGCCGGGCGCGAGGGGCGCCACCGCGCCGACTCGGGAACGGGCGCGCCGCACTCCGGGCAGCCGGGAGACTCCATGCCGTACAGCAGGTAGCCACACGGGCAGCGAGGTTCCTCGAGCTCGACGCGAATCCGGAGCCCGCAGGCCGCGCATGCCGCATCGACGTTCGCATCCAGCACGCATTCCGCCGCGCAGCGCGGGCAGCGGCAGGTGACCGGCGTGCGCCGTCCGCGGATCGCGCCCTCGGCGCCCTCGGTGGAACGGCCGAGGCGGATCAGGACAGGCTGCGCCACGGTGCCGGCCGCAACGAGCACGGCCGAAGCGCCGACCGAGCGCGCGAACCACCGTTCGCCCACGATCAGCTGCACGATGTCCTCGGCGACCTGGGGCAGCACGATCGCGAACTCCCCGAAGCACGCCCAGAACGCGACGAGCGACGCGGTCGACCAGCGTGCGACGAGAACGCCGGTCCCCCGGGCGCGCGGGAACATCGTCATGCCCACGAAGACGATCGCGGTGGCCGGGACGCTGAACCCCCCGGCCACGCGGGCGATCACCTCTTCCTGCTCCCACGAGATCGCAGGCGACAGCCAGATCAGCCCGATCCAGCACGCGACGCCGCACCAGCCCACCGCCATGCCCACGTGCATCCAGCGCAGGAAGCGCCCCTGGTCGGCGACGAATGCCGCCACGAGCGTCGCCAGGCATCCGGCCGCCACCACCCCGCTCGTGCCGAGCAGGCGCTCGTCCTGCACGAGGTCCAGGATGAACGCAAGCCCCAGCAGCACGGTCAGCCCCAGCACGCCAAGGAACGCCCACAGCGCCGTGCGGCTGCTGACGAGCGGGTCGCGGCCGCCGCGCGCCATCGGGTTGGTTGGCTGGCCGTTCACGGGGCCGCAGGCTCCTCGCCCGGTGCGGGCGCGTCAAGCGGCGTGGCGTCCGGGGACGCGGCGCCGTCCGGCAGGTCCTGCCCCTCGGACACCGGGACGGGCACCGCGGTCGGCGCCGGGATCGCCGCCCCGGCGTACTGCAGGCCGACGTACGCAAGCGCCGCGGACAGGATGGCGGCGACCGCGGGCGCCGCGAAGAGCGCCACCACGGCCTTCCAGGCGGGGACCGAGGCACCGAACGTCAGGGCGATGATCGCGCACACCAGGCACCACACCCAGACGATCCACCCCGCGCAGTACGGTCCCACGCACGGCACGGCCACGACGAGCAGCGGCCCCGAGGTGTACGCATTGATCGTCCAGAGGACGCGCCAGGGCACCCGCTCGCCGAGCACCCGCAGCACGATCGTCGCCGTGCCGGAGGTCACCGCGGCGGCGGCCAGGATGCCGGCCATGATGCCGACGGTGGCCGCAGCCCATCCGGCGACTTCCCAGCCGAGCGCGGCCAGCCCCGCCGGACCGCGTCCCGTGCGCGCGGACGAGGACACCAGCTGCCACGCCCAGAACGCCGCGACCACGGCCGACGTCGGCACCACCACCCACGCCGACACGCGGGACAGGAACCAGAACGCGGCCCATGGGTCGGCACCCGACGCGGCCGCGAGCCCGAGGGCACGCGGGTGCACCGCCCCGTCCATCGCCGTGCGCCAGAACCGCCGCCAGCGCCCGCCCGAGTTCCGGTCCTCCCAGGCGACGATGAACCGCTCGGTCGCGTCGTCGGCGACCCCGGGCGCGGGCCGCAGCACCATGGCGTCGAGCTCGCACGCATGGCCGCAGCGCACGCACGCGAAGGCACGCGGCACCGGCAGCCCCTGCGGGTCGTTGCCGAAGTACTGCTGCAGGCACGACGGGCAGCAGAACTCGACGGCATTGGGGCGGAACTCGAACTCGCTCGGCCGGAACGCGCGCCCGCACTCCGGGCACGTGCGGCCGGGCTGGTTGAACAGCGAGTACCCGCAGCCCTTGCAGCGCAGCGCTCAGTCCTCGGGCGCGCCGGCCTGGATGCGCCGCCGGAACTCGGCCTCGAGCTTCTTGGACACCGGCCCCATGCAGCCCGAGCCGATGGTGCGGTCGCCGATCGCGCTCACGCCGATGATCTCGGCGGCCGTGCCGGTCAGGAACACCTCGTCGGCCGCGTAGAACTCGTCCAGGCGCATGGGCCGCTCCTCGACGCGCATGCCCAGGGCGGGCGCAAGCTCGTCGATCACGAACTGGCGCGTGATCCCGTGCAGGATGCCCGCGGAGGTCGGCGGCGTGCTGATCCGCTCCCCCTTGATCGCGAAGATGTTGTCCCCGGTGCACTCGCTGACCTCGCCGTCGAGGTTGAGCATGATCGCCTCGAGCACGCCGGCGTCGATCGCCTCGCACTTGGCCAGGATGTTGTTGAGGTAGTTCAGGCTCTTGATCGCCGGGTCGAGGCACTCGACCGGGATGCGCGGGCGCTTCGCGACGACCACCTTCATCCCCGTGCGGTAGAGCTCGGGCGGGTAGAGCTGGATGGTGTCGGCGATGACGACCACCCCGGCCTTCGGGCAGGAGTTGGGGTTGAGCCCGAGCGAACCCACGCCCCGGGTCACCAGCAGCCGAATGTAGCAGTCGGGCATGCCGCAGGCGGCCACCGTGTCTCGGACGGCCTGGGCGACCTGGGCACGCGTATAGGGGATCCGCAGGCGGATGCTCGCCGCGCTCGCCTCGAGCCGCTCCAGGTGAGAGTCCAGCTTGAAGACGCGCCCGCCGTAGGCGCGGAGCCCCTCGAACACGCCGTCGCCGTAGAGGAGTCCGTGGTCGTAGACCGAGACGCGCGCCTCGGCGGGGTCGACGAGCGCGCCGTCCATCCAGATCTTCCGGGTGCGTGCGTGGCCCGGGGTTCCCGGGGCGGAGACGGCGGCCGAGGTCATGGGCGGAGTGTAGCCCCGCCCGCGCCGCGCCCGTTCAGGCGCCGTGCGACTTGCGGTGCCGAGCCGACGGGATGCCGAGCTGCTCGCGGTACTTCACCACGGTCCGCCGGGCGATCGAGATGCCGCGCTCCTTGATGCGCGCGGCGATCGCCTCGTCGGAGAGCGGCGCGCCGCGGTCCTCGGCATCGACCACCTCACGCACCATCTGGCGGATCGCGTCCCAGCCGGCGGACGACCCGTCGGCGGTCTCGACGCCGCCGGTGAAGAACCGCCGCAGCTCGACCATGCCCCGCGGCGTCTGCATCCACTTGCCGCTCACCGCCCGGCTCACGGTGCCGGTGCTCAGGCCGAGCGCCCCCGCCACCTCCGACATCTCCAGCCGGCGCAGCGCCTCGGGCCCGTCGTCGAACCACGCGCGCTGGCGCACCAGCACCTCGTCCACCACGCGCAGCAGCGTGTTGCGGCGGTTGTGGATCGCCTCGATGAGCCACTCGGCCGAGCGGACGTTGCCCGCGACGAAGGTGCGCGCGGCCGAATCGGCCGACGGGTCCTTCGCCATCCGTGCGTAGGTCGGACTGACCCGCAGCACCGGCAGCTGCCCGTCGGCGAGCGCGGGGACGTAGCGGTCGCGGTCGGCGTCGTACTCGACCACCACGTCCGGCATCACCGGACGCGCGTCCTCGGGCGCCACGTCACGGCCCGGCGCGAGCCTGAGGCGCCGCAGCACGTCGCGCGCCGCGGAGATCCGCGCCATCGGCAGGTGCGCGCGCTGCTCGATGCGCGGCAGCCGGTTCTCCAGGAAGTCCGTCCAGTGGTCGGCCAGGATGGCGCGCGCGTCCTCGAGGGCCTGCGGGTCGGCGCGCACCGCGCCGTCGCGCCCGTCGAGGGCGGCGTCCACCTGCAGCAGCAGGCTCTCGCGCACGTCGCGCGCCGCGATGCCCGGCGGCTCGAGCTCCGACTGCACCGCATGCAGCGCGCGGGAGAGCAGCGCGTCGTCCCAGGCGGCACCCGCGGCCGCGCGCAGCTCGTCGAAGGATGCGTGCAGCAGGCCGTCGGCGTCGAGCGCCTCGACGATCGCGGCGCCCGGCGCGCGCAGCGACGCGTCGACGTCGGCCAGCCTCCAGTCGTGCAGCAGCCGCTCGGCGAGGTTCTCGCCGCGGTCGGGCGCGTTGGCCATCGCGTCCATCTTGGCGTCGCGCTCGCCGTCGCCGCGCCGCGCGCGGGGCGGACCGTCGCCGTCGAGCATCTCGCCGTAGGAGCGCTCGAGCTCGCGCAGCCGCTCGAAGCCCGCGGCCGAGCCGTCGTCGGCGTCGGCGCCGCCGATCGGGCGCTCGTGCTCGGGACGGACGAGGTCGAGCTCGACGCCCGGCTCCGCGGCCTCGAGCGCGACGTTGCGCTCGAGCTCGGCGGCGATCCGCTCCTGCAGCGCCGCCACCGGCATCTGCAGCACCTCCATCGACTGGATGAGCCGCGGCACCATCCTCAGCTGCTGCCCGGTGCGGAGCTTCTGCGAAGCCTCGAAGCGCACGTCAGAGCTCCTGCCTGCAGGCGATGGCGTCGGCGAGCACCGCCTTGCTCGCGAACTCGATCTGCCCGCCGGCGGGCAGGCCGCGCGCCAGGCGGGTCACGCGCACCCCGCGGCGGGCCATCTCGGCCGCCACCTGTAGGCCGGTGCTCTCGCCCTCCATGTCGGGGTTCATTCCGAGGATCACCTCCCGCACCTGCACGCCGCGCGCGTTGCGTGCCGGATCGTCGACGCGGCGCAGCAGGTCGCGCACCGTCAGGCTCTCGGCCCCCACGCCGTCGAGCGGGTCGATGCGGCCCATCAGCACGTGGTAGGTGCCGCGGTACATCCCCGTCTGCTCGAGGCTGATCAGGTCCTTGGGCTGCTCGACCACCAGCACCGTGCTTGCGTCGCGCGACTCGCTGCGGCAGATCGGGCACGGGTCCGCGTCGGTCAGGTTCCAGCAGATCGAGCAGTGCCGCACCCGGCGCTTGACGTCTGAGATCGCCTGCGAGAGCCGCATCGCCTCGGACTCGTCGCTCTTCAGGACGAAGAACGCCAGCCGCTCCGCGCTGCGGCGCCCGATCCCCGGAAGGCGCCCGAACTCCTCGATGAGCCGGGTCACGCACTCCGGATAGGCGGGACTCGTGCGCTCGGCGGCCACGGTCAGAGCTGGGAGAGGAGCTGCGGCGGGATCGGGAGCCCCATCTCGCGGGCCGCGTCCGCCACGCGCACGGCCGCCTCGCGCCGCGCGTGGGCGATCGCGTCGTTCACGGCCTCGGTGACCGCCTGCTGCACCTCGGCCCGGCCGGCGTCGCCCGACGCGGCGGCCGCGAACTTCGGATCGACGTCCACCGAGAGCAGCTCGACGCGCGCATTCATCAGGGCGCGGACCCGCCGGCACGAGGAGTGGCCCGCGCACTGGATGCGCCCGAGCTCCTCCTTGGTCTGGACGAACTTCTCCTGGATCCGCGGCAGGTCCTTCAGGAGCCCGGCCACGCCGGCGGCGGCCTTCAGCTTGTCGAACATCAGCGGTCTCCTGGATCGGCGGGGTCGAGGTCGGGCGCGGGGTCCGGGAGGTCCGCGCCATCGGCGGACTCGGCCGGATCGGCCGGGGGAACCGAGCCGGCAGGAAGCGTACCCGCGGCCTCGATGCGGACGATGCGCGCGTCGAAGAGGTCGGCGAGCTGCTGCACGAACGGATGCATCGCCGCGGCGCGGTCGTCCTCGGCGCGCGCGGGCGCCGAGGAAGGCACCGGATCCGGCGCGGCCGCGGGCGCCGGTTCCTCGCGCGACGTCGGTCGGGGAGCCGGCGGTTCCTCGGGCGCGCGCAGGCGCGCCGGTGCGACGAGCGTCACCGTGGGGCGGGCCGGTGCCGCAGGCACCGGCACCGTGGCCGATGGGTTCGCCGTGACGCCCGCCTCGACGCGCACGCGCACCGGCCGCCCGGCCGCGCGCGACGCGATGGTGGCGAGCATGTCCTGGAGCGCGGTGCCGGAACCACCGCCGGGCCGCGCCCGCCGCACGGCGAGGGTGCCGTCGGCGAAGGACACCGGCTCGAACGACTCCACCACGGCATGCTCGCGTGGCGAGTCCCCGGCGGAGCGCTCGATCGCGGACCACAGGGCCCCGACGTCGGGCTGCGGCGCGTCCGCCCGCGGGGCGGAGGGCGCCGCGGCCGTCAGGCGGGGCGCATCGCTTTTTTTGCGGGGGACTCCGCGGGCACCGGGCCGGCTGCCGCTTCCGACGAGGGCGCGAAGCGCGCGGCCAGCGCCATGCGCACCACGGCCGCGTCGAACAGGGTGCGCGGCGAGCCGCTCTGCTTGGCGGCGCGCAGCACGCCGTCGCACACGGCGATCAGGTGCGCAAGCGTCGCAGGGTCGAAGCGCCCCGCATCCTGGGCGGCCTCGGCGCGCTGCTCCTCGGACAGTTCGACG
>JBEITQ010000030.1:0-12114 GCA_040374835.1 Phycisphaeraceae bacterium
CCGCGCAGGCCGCGGCGCCCGCTCCAGCCGCACGCCCCGCCGCCGCCAAGCCCGCGGCCGCGAAGCCCGCCCCGAAGGACGGGGCCTGGACCGCCGACCGCAGCGCGCAGCTGCCGGGCCGCCCCGAGGACCTCTCGTTCAAGGCGCTCGACTTCACGCCCCCGAGCGCAAAGGACTTCCGCCGCACGCTGCCGGACGGCACGCCGGTCTACATGGCCCCGAGCAAGGAGTTCCCGCTCGTCACGCTGACGCTCACCTTCAAGGGCGGCGCGTACATGGACCCGGCCGAGATCCCGGGCCTCACCGAGGCGATGGCGGCGATGGTGCGCACGGGCGGCACCGCGTCGGTCAAGCCCGCCGAGCTCGACGAGCGCCTCGACTTCCTGGCCACCCAGGCCACGGTCGGCGCGCGCGGCAACGCGGTCTCGGCGACCATGAACTGCCTGTCGTCGAACCTCGACGAGAGCATGAAGCTCTTCTTCGACATGCTGCGCAACCCCGGCTTCGACCAGGCGCGCCTGGACATCCTGCGCGGGCAGGCGATCGAGGGGATGAAGCAGCGCAACGACGACGCCGGCGCCATCATCGGCCGCGAGTGGCAGTACGTGATGTACGGCGAGGACAGCTTCGAGAGCCGCCAGCCCACGAAGGACGGCTGGGACCAGGTCACCCCGGACCGCCTGCGCGCGCAGCACGCCCGCCTCGTGCACCCCGGCAACGTGATCATCTCGGTCACGGGCGACTTCGACGCCGACGACATGGCCAAGCGCCTGGCCGCGGCGTTGGACGGCTGGAAGCGCGGCGAGATGGCCCCCAACCCGCCGGCGCCGACGCACGTCTTCAAGCCGGGCGTCTACCACGTGGCGAAGGACATCCCGCAGGGCAAGGTGCGCGTCGGGCGCCGCAGCCTGCAGCGCGACGACCCCGACTACTTCGCGGCCGAGGTGATGAACGACATCCTCGGCGGCGGCGGGTTCACCAGCCGCCTGATGAAGCAGATCCGCTCCAACGAGGGCCTCGCCTACAGCGTGGGCTCGCGGATGGGCGCAGGCGTCTACTACCCCTCCACCTTCGCCGGCGCCTTCGAGTCGAAGAACCCGACGGTGGCGCTCGCGATCAAGATCATGCGCGACGAGTTCAAGCGCATGCAGGACCAGCCGGTGACGGCGGAGGAGCTCGACGTCGCCAAGAAGGGCTTCATCGAGGCCTTCCCCGGGCAGTTCTCGAGCAAGGACGCGACCCTCGGCATCCTGGTCGCCGACGAGTGGACCGGGCGCGACCCGGAGTACTGGAAGACCTACCGCGAGAACATCCGGAAGGTGACCGCCGACGACGTGCAGCGCGTCGCCCGCAAGTACCTGAACTTCGACGACATGGCCATCATGGTCGTCGGGCGCTGGGACGAGATCTCCCAGGGCGACCAGGGCGGGCGCGCGAGCATGAAGGACTTCTGGTCCGGCGGACGCACGGAACTCCCGCTGCGCGACCCGATGACCATGAAGCCGATGGACGCCCCCGCGCCGACGGACGCGCCGGCCCCCGCCGGCGCACGCTGACGGCGGGCGGCGCGCTCAGCGCCGCAGCGTCCAGCCGAGCTCGGGCATGCGCAGCAGGCGCGACGCCGCGACGTAGGCGATCGCGCCGACGCCGGCGAGCACCAGGAGCGACGCCACCGACCACGCCCAGCCCGCGCCCGAATCGAGGCCGAGCGAGGCGAGGACGGTGACCGCCGCCATGGCCGCGGTGGCCATCACGGTGCGCCCGAAGCCCGAGACCGTCTCGCGGTCCATGATGGGCCCCGTGCGCCGGCGCAGCAGCCGGGACATCGCGATGACCTGGATCGTGGCGCAGGTGGCCGTCGAGAGCGCCAGCCCGCCGACCTTGAGCGGCGTCCAGATGAGCGCGAGGTTGAGCGCGAAGTTGAGCCCCACCATCCAGAGGCTGAGCTTGACGGGCGTCCACGTGTCGCCGAGGGCGTAGAACGCGCGCGTGCCGATCTGCTGGAGCGCGTAGGCCCACACGGCGGGCGCGTAGAGCGCAAGCACGTAGGCCACCATCGAGACGTCCTCCGCGGAGAACCGCCCGCCCCGGTAGACGGCGGCGGCGAGCGGCTCGCGCACGATGACGAGCCCGACGCTCGCGGGGAACGCCACGTAGAAAGACATGCGCAGCCCGCGGCGCAGCGTCTCGACGAACTGCTCGGGACGGTCCGCCTCGCGCGCGAGCGCCGGGAAGATGGCCGTCGCGGTGGCGACGCCGAACACCCCGAGCGGGAACTCGTAGAGCCGCTGCGCGTACGAGAGGAACGTCAGGCTGCCCTCGCGCAGCGGGAAGGGGATGCCGAGGATGGTCGGGCCGACCATCGTCTGCCAGCTCGCCACCAGGCTGTCGACGAAGGTGTTCAGCTGGAAGACGCCCAGGCCCAGGAGCATGGGCAGCGTCCGCAGCACCACGCCTCGCACGTGGTCGCGGTCCTGGGCCAGGCGCAGGTGCGCACGCACGCGGTGGTGGCGCAGCGCCCAGAGGTGGACGGCCAGCTGCAGCAGGCCCGCCACCATGACGCTCCACGCCACCCGCTCGACGTGCCCCCGGTCGCCGGCGGCCGGGCCGAGGCCGAGCGATTCCCACCACTCGCTGCCGACGAACGCGGCGGCCATGATGCAGAGGTTCAGGATGATCGGCGACGCCGCGGTCGCGCCCACGCGGCCGTGCACCTGGAGCATCGCGCCCACCAGCGCCACCAGGCAGACGAGCGGCATGTACGGCAGCATGATCATCACCAGCCGCAGCGCGAACGCCGAGGGCGGGTCCGAGCCCAGCAGCCAGTACAGGACCAGCTCGCCGACGATGGTGAGCGCCGAGAGGAACACGGAGAGCATCGCGAGCATCAGGCCCGCGAAGCGGCGCGCGGCGTCCGGGTCGTCGCGGTCCAGCCGCGCGTAGACGGGAAGGAAAGACGCCGACAGCGCCCCCTCGCCGAAGAGGCGGCGGAAGAGGTTCGGCACCTGGAAGGCGAAGTTGAACGCGTCGAGGAGCGGGCCCGCGCCGAATGCGCGCGCGAGCAGCGCGTCGCGGCCGAGGCCCGTCACGCGGCTCAGCAGCGTGAGCGAGGCGAAGGTGCGGGCTTGGCGTTCGAATCCTCGGCCCATGGCGCGTCCCTGCGCGGGCAACCTGCCGCGGCTACCTTGTATCGGACAGATGCGACGCGCGGCGACAACTCTCGTGGTCCTGGCCGCGGCGGCCCTCGCCTCGTGCGCGTCGGAGCCGGAGACCGTGCTGCGGACCGACCTGCCCCAGGTGCCGGGGCTCACGCCGCGCGACTCGTCGGGGATCGTCCAGCGCGGCGACCAGGTGACCGGCGGGCAGTTCGCCTACAAGGGCGACGTCCCGAACCTCGCCGCGCGCGTGCAGGAGACGCGGGGCCGCTTCGAAGCGGCGGGGTGGAAGCTCTACGCCGAGACGCTCTCGCCCTCGATGGCGGTGCTCGAGTTCCGCAAGGGCGACCGCAGCGCGCGCGTCGAGATCATCCGCAACGAGATCCAGCCGAAGATGTCGACGGCCGTGATGACCGTGCGGACGCGGGACGTCAGCGGCTGACCATCCGCAGCGCGGCGGCCGCGGCGTCGCCGCCGCTGCGCCACGCGCCGTCGATCGAGCCGTCGGTGACGTGGTCGCCGGCGACCACGGTGCATTCGTCGACGACGGGCGCGGGGCGCGCCGCCAGGTCCGGCGCGTGCTGGCGCGGCAGCGCGCGCAGGATGCGGTCGGTGCGCAGGAGCCGCCAGCCGGCCATCGCGCCGCGGCCGAACCACCGGTCCATCTGCGTGGAGGTGCGCGCCACCAGGGCCGCCAGTCCGCCGTCCTCGGGGCCGGCGTCGACGCAGCTCAGCGAGACGAGTGCCATCCCCTCGGGCGCGTAGTCCGCCGAGACGCTCGACATGCACGCGGCGTGGTTGACGGGACCCTCGCCGATGCCGTCGAGGAAGAGGATCGGCTCGCGCATGGGTGCCGGCAGCGCGCGCGCCTCGCACGCCCAGTGCATCGTGGTGGTGGCGCACCAGCGCCGCGCGGGGATGCGAGCATCGAGCGCGTGCGCCGCGTCCATGTCGGCGGCGATCACCACGGCGTCCGCCGCGAGCTCCAAGCCGCCGGCGATGCGCACGGAGGCGCCGCGGGCGTGGTGGTCGACCGCCGCGACGCGGGCGTTCAGGCGGATCCGGTGCGCCGGCAGCGGCGCCGCGAGGTGACGCGGCAATTCGCCCATCCCGAGGGCCGGCACCGAGGCATCGCCGCGCGCGAAGTTCGAGAACGTGAAGCGGAACTGGCTCGCATCGGTCTCGAGCGATCGGTCCAGGAACACGCCGCCGAAGAAGCTGCGCAGGAAGCCGTCGACCGTGGCCTCGCCGATGTCCATGCGGCCGAGGAGCGCATGCGTGCTTCCCTCGGGTGCACCGGGGCGCTCCGCGGGCGCGCGCATGGCGGCCAGCGCCATGGGCGCCAGGCGGGCGAGGTCGAGCGCCGTCGACGGCCGCGACAGCACGCCGCGCACCGCACCGACCGGGTCGCGCAGCGGGTGCACGATGCGCGCGAAGCCGCGGCCGTCGAAGACCATCGCCCCGGAGGTGAAGTGGCGCAGGCCGAGCGACCGCTCGTCGACGAACTCGCCCACCGCGCGGTAGGCGGTGAGGTAGACCTGGAAGCCGCGGTCGAGCCGGAACCCGCCGACCACGTCGGTGCGCACCCGCCCGCCGAGCGCGTCGGAGCACTCCAGGAGCTCCCAGTCGGCGCCCGCGGACTCGAGGGCACGCGCGCAGGAAATGCCGGCGATCCCGCCGCCGATGATCACGATCCGGGCCATGGGACGCGGGATGCTAGCCCGGGCCGATGCGCACGAACTGCTCGCCGCACTCCGGGCAGGTGCCCATGCCCGCCCCGGCCGCGGTGGCGCGCAGGTCGAAGCCGCACGCGAGGCACCGCTCGCCGCCGCGGTCGACCTCGGCCGCGATGCGCGCCCGGCAGCGGGACAGGGTCCACGCGCCGATCAGCGCGACGCCCGTGGCATCGGCCACGATGCGCGCGTCCGGCGGCAGCGCCGCGAACCAGGTGTCGAAGCGCAGGACGAATTCCGAGCGCAGCCGGAGCGTGGTGAGGATCGCGATCGCCGAGAAGTTGAAGACGATCACCGCCGCGACGCCGAGGAGCACCGGCATCACGCAGAGGCGAAGCTCCTCCGACCCGAGAAGCCCGATCGGGCGGAACCAGTCGCGGGCGTGGCGCGACGCGCCGCAGGTGCGGCACGGGGCATCGGGGGCTGCGCCGGGCGCGACGGCCGCGCACGCCAGGCACGGGCGCTCGTCATGCGAGCGGCGCAGGCGCGAACGGATCCCGGCCTCCAGCACCGCATGCGCCACCACGGACGCGCCCAGCACCGCGCCCACGAACCCATACTGCCACGGCTGCGGCCCCTTGCGCACGAACCACGAATCGAGCAGCACGCCGAGCGGCGCACCGACCGCGGCCCCGAGCGCCGCCGCGGTGGCGATGTTGAGCCAGGCGGTCCAGTGCGCCAGGAGCGAGTCGAGCGCGCACCGCCGGCGAGCGGCTGCGAGCGACGCGATCCCCTGCCCCGCCGGGCGAAGCGCGGCGATGAAGGCGATCGATCCGGAGATTCCCGCCAGGTTCGACAACCAGTCGTCGAGGTCCACGGTGCGGCGAAGGCCCGGAATGCCCTGCGAGAGCTCGTCGAGGGAGCACCATGCCACCATCACCGCCGCCAGGATGGCGAGCCGGCGCACCCATCCGGTCTGCCACAGGAGTGCGGTGAGCACCGCGAAGTTGAGCGCGTGCGCGAGCTTGTCGAGCGGTGCGCCGCCGGTCCCCGCCAGCTCGAGCTTCGGCCAGTGCGTGGCCACGAAGGCCAGGAACGCGACGACGACGAACACCACGCGCCGATTCCGGAATGCCCGGCCGGCCGGTGAATCCCGGGGAATCTGCAGGCTCCGATGCGGCGCCGCCGTCACAGGCTCAGTCCGCCGGAGCGGATGCGGCCGCGTCCGGAGCGCGCCGGTCGCCGCGCCTTCGGTGCCCGGGCGGGCTTCGCGACCGACTTCGACGGCTTCGGCGTCGGCCGGGGCTTCGGCTTCGGGGCCCGCTTCGGCTTCGGCGCCGGCTTCTGCGCCGACCGTGGCTTCGACCTCGGCGCCGGCTTCGATGTCCGCTTCGATGTCCGCTTCGACTTCCGCGTCGGTGCCGGCGCGGGCTTGGGCTCCGGCTTCGGTGCCGATCGCCGCGCCGCGCGCGCCCGCCGCACCGGCCCGCCGTCGAACGCGTCGGTCGCCAGGCCCCAGCGCTCGAGCAGCCCGCGCGCGAGGTCGCGGTAGTCGCGCGCGCCCGGGCAGGCCGGCGCGTAGTCGAAGATGGTCTTCCCGAAGGACGGGGCCTCCGCGAGCTTGATGTTCCGGCGGATCGGCGGCTGCAGGACGCACGCCCCGGACCACGGCACGTCGGCAGCGCGGAACTGCTCGAACTGCGCCTCCATCTCGCCGATCACCGCACGCGCATGGCTCGACGAGCCGTCGTGCATGCAGAGCAGGATGCCGGTCACGCGGATGGACGGGTTCAGCCCCTGCGCCACCAGGTGCACGGTCTGCAGCAGCTTCTCGAGCCCGCGCAGCGGCAGGTAGTGCGCCTGCATGGGAACGAACACCTCGTCCGCCGCGGTGAGCGCGTTCACGCTCAGGACGCCCAGGCTCGGGGGGCAGTCCAGGAGCACCACGTCGTAGCGCCCGCGCGCGGCCTCGAGCTTGCCGCGCAGCACGCCCTGCATGCCCTCCATCGCCGCCAGCTCGCCCTCGACGAGCGCCAGTTCCGTCACCGCCGGCACGAAGTCGAGGCCGGGACGGGCCTGCTGCACCACGTCCTCGATGCCGCAGGATGGGTCGAGCAGCAGGTCGCGCACCGTCCGCTGCTCGGGCGAACCCTCGACCCCGAAGTGGAGCGAGAGGTTCGACTGCGGGTCGAGGTCGACGAGGAGCACGCGGTGGCCGAAGCGCGCGAGCGCCGCCCCGAGGTTCACGGTGCTCGTGGTCTTCCCCACGCCGCCCTTCTGGTTGAGGAGCGCCACCACGCGCGGGCGGGGCGCCGGCGCATCGGTCGCCAGCGATTCCAGCGGCGCCTCCTCGTGCTGCATCGGGCCGAGTATAGGGCTCGGCACGTCCCGACCCGGTCAGCGCACCTCGCCGCCCCATGCGGAGAGGTCGACGATCACCGGCGGCGGCGCCGCACGCCACGGCGGGACCGCGAGCGCGGCAGTCTGCCGCGGAGCGGCGGCACCGGGCACGCGCTCGATCGAGACCATCATCGGTCGCGCACCCACGGCGCCGACCGGAAGCCACGCCTCCGGCAGCTCGATGCGCGCGCGCCAGCGATCGTCCCAGCGCATGAAGCCTGCGCCGACGCCGTCGTCGCTGCCGGCGCGCATCTCCAGCGCCCCCGCCGCGGACACCGCGAAGGCATGCGAGGGCGAGGACGGATCTCCCAGCCGCACGATGACCTCGTCGAGTTCCGGTTCGGCCGCACCGGCCGGGCGCAGCGCATCGACGAACAGCTCCCACCTGCCGGCACGCCGGCGCAGGGCCGCGGACGTCGCCCATGCACCGGGCACCGGCTCGATCGATCCCGCCTGCGCGTCCGCAAGGGACAAGGGCGGCAGGAACGTGCCGAAGGAACGCTCCGGCGGGCGCACCGGGTACTCGCGGGCGCCGACGGCCAGGCGCGTGCGCATCGTGCCGTCCGCGAGCTCGAGCACCTCCGGCCGCTCGCGTGCGGAGCCCAGGCGCTCGGGATCGGCCGGGAGCGCGGGGCGGTCGATCCACGCGCGGGTCACGCGGCGGGGCTTGGCCAGGATCGACGAGCGCGGCGACTGGCCGTCGCTTGCCACCCACTCGGCCGCCAGCACGCGCTCGCCCGACGAGGGGTTGGCGACCGCAAGCAACACCCGGTCGCCGGCGTCCTCCTCGATCCACGCGGTGACGATCCAGCGGGTCCGCGACCACGTGAGCGCCGCCTGCGCGGCGTCGGCGTCGGTGCGCTCGGTGTCGACCAGGATGCCCAGCAGCGTGCGCAGCTCTCGCGGCCGCGAGACCCACGCCGCCACGGAACGCCGGCCCTCGAGGTCCTCGGCACGCCCGACCAGCGAATCGACCAGCTCGGCGTGCATGCCGCGGCTCTGCGCGCGGACGCGCTCGAGGCCCGCCGCCCAGAGGCTCTCGACATGGCGAGCCCAGAGACGGTCGGCCGCGTCGCCGCGCGGGTCCCCGATCCGTGCGCCGCTTCGCTCGGCAAGCAGCGACCACCGCCAGTACTCGACGGGCGTGGTCGGGTCGGGCCGATCATCCGACGGCGTCGCGGCCACGGAGAGGAGCGGCGCATCGCTGCGCAGGCGCTGCGGCGAAGGCAACCAGCGCGCGCGCACCGGGCGGCCGGCCACCTCCAGGTCGCCCTCGCCCACCGCCGGCAGCTCGACCATCGCGAAGAGCTGCCCGGTCGACTCCGGGCGCGGCTCCGCGGGAAGGTCGGCGGCCATCGCGGCGTCGACCTGCTCGGGGCTGCGCGTCCAGAAGCGGGCGCCGTCGTCCGCGGGTGCGCCGACCCACACCACCGGCGCCTGGCTCCGGAGCGCGCCCACCACCACCGGAACGCGCGACGGCACGGCCGCGTCGCCTCGCCGCTCGACCGGCACCGCGGCCACGCCGCCCGCGACGCAGGTCACGATGTCGACGCTCGGGGCCACGCCGAACTCCGGCGGACCGGGCCGCGACGCGGCACCGGCCGACAGGAACGCCACGGCGGCCGCGCAGGCCGCGACGCGGCATGCGCGCCGCATGCAACGCATGCGCGCGTCACTTCTGTGATGAGGGCTTCGCCGCACGGCGCATCAGTTCGTCGATCCGCTCGCGGAAGCCGGGCTGCTCCTGGCGGACGGGCGCCGGCGGCGGCTCGGACGCGGCGTGTTCGTCGGGCGCGACCTCGGCCGGCGGGCGCGCGGGCACGCTGCGGTCGGCGTGGCGCGGCTCGGCCTCGGACGCGGGATACGCACGGCCGGCACCGCCCACGGCGCCGGGGGCGACGCGGCCGTCCGTGCGCGCATCCACGCGCACGTCCCCGGCGCGCCCATCGACCGGCTCCGACGGGAACCGCGACACGCCGGGCATCGACTGGAGCGGCTTGGCAGCCGGCGGCGGCGGCGCATCGTTCTGCACGAAGCTGAGGTCCCGGATCCCGGCGCTGCGGATGACGCTGAAGTCCGGGCGACCGATGTAGAAGACCGTGGCGGCGGGGACGACGGCCTTCAGCGCTCCCTTCTTCTTCTGGTCGCGCGTGTAGGCGGACTGCTCGAACACCGCGTACAGCGCCCCGTTGGTGCGCATCATCAGGTCGTCGCGGCCGGGCACCTGGTAGACGCGCTCGAAGTTGTGCGGCGAGAGGTCGACCGGCATCACGCGCAGCGACTGCGAGAGCGAATGGCGGTCGGCGGACGCCTGGTCGATCTGCTGCAGCGGCCCGGTGGCCGAGCCTGCCGGCGCGGACGACGGTGCCGGGGCGGGCGCCGGGGCCGGCGCCTGCGCGAACGCCGAACCCACCGCGCACGCGGCGGCGACGAGCGCAGGCAACCCGAGGCGTTGGTCAGGCCGGGACATCGACATCACCATATCGGCGCACACCGTCCGGAGGCACCACCGAGGTGGTCGCGGCCGGCAGGAATCGCCGCCCGGACGCGGTCTCGACCTCGATTCCGCGCTCCGGATCGACCGCGGCGACGCGGCCCTCCACCAGGCCGTCGGGCGTCCGGAAGCGGCAGGTTCGCCCGGAGAGCCGGTCGAGCGACCGATACGCCGCGGCAAGCGGACCCGGGCCGAGCGACCACGCGTCGTCCAGCGCACGCACCAGGGCGAGCGCCACGTCGAGGCGATCGACCGCCGCGCCCGCACGCGCCAGGCTCGTCGCATGCCCCTCGAGCTCCGGCGGGAACGCCCGCTGCGAGACGTTGATCCCGATCCCGACGAACGCCAGTCCGTCGGCGCACTCCACCAGCACGCCCGCCGCCTTGCGTCCGTCGATCACCACGTCGTTGGGCCACTTGATGCCGGCGGCCGGCACGAAGCGGCCGACGGCACGCGCGGCCGCCACGGCCGAGCGCATGGCAAGCACCTCGGGTGCGGCCGCGGGCAGCACGAACGTCACCGCGATGCCGTCGTCCTGCGTGTCGGCCCACGCGCGGCCGAGCCGGCCGCGGCCCGCGGTCTGCCGGAGCGCGAAGCACGCGGTGCCGGACGCGCGATGCTCGGCGCGCGCGAGGTCCTGGGTGCTCGGAGATTCCTCGACGACCACGATCGACCGCACCGCGCCGCCCGGTGCAAGGCCGGCCGTGAGCGCATGCTGCCAGCGCAGGACCTCCGGATTCATGGCGTTCCGATGTCGAGGCCGACGTCGAGGCACGGCGCGGAATGGGTGAGCGCGCCCACCGAGATGCGGTCGATCCCGGTCTCGGCGATGGCGCGCACCGTCTCCAGCCGGATGCCGCCCGAGGCTTCCAGCCTCAGCGCCGGCGCCGACGCGTCGCGCAGCGCGACGCAGGCGCGCAGCGCATCGAGCCCCATGTTGTCGAGGAGCGCGATGTCCACCGTGCCCGCCGGCAGCGCCACGATCGCGCGGAACTGCTCGAGGTCGTCGCACTCCACCTCGACGAAGGCGAGCGCGTGCCGCGCACGCGCGCGGCACGCGGCCTCGGCGACGCGTGCCGCCATCGCGGCGGGCGCCAGGCCGGCGACGTGGTTGTCCTTGACGAGCATGGCGTCGAAGAGCCCGATGCGGTGGTTGGCGCCGCCGCCGCAGCGGACGGCATGCTTCTCGAGCGCGCGCAGGCCGGGCGTCGTCTTCCGGGTGTCCAGCACCGTGGTCCGCGTGCCCGCGACCGCGGCCACGAACTCGGCGGTGCGCGTGGCGACCCCCGACAGCCGCCCGACGAAGTTGAGCATCGTGCGCTCGGCCGCCAGGATCCCGCGCAGCGGGCCCTCGACCGAGAGCATCGCGGCGCCCGGGCCGACGCGCTCGCCGTCGCGGACATGGGCCGAGCAGTGCGCCCCCGGCGCCGCCTGCGCCAGGACCTCGGCGGCGAGGCGCATGCCGCAGGCGATGCCGGCCGAGCGCGGGCGCAGCACGGCGCGCGCACGCGCATCCGCGTCCACCATGGCCTCGCTCGTCACGTCGCCTGCGTCGCCGAGATCCTCGGCCAGCACGCGCGCCACCAGCGCCGCGCGCGCAGGCGCGGGCAGCAGCGCGTCGAGCAGCGCGTCGGGCGTCAGCGCGGCAAGGTCCACGGTCGGCGTTGCGGCGGATCCGGCCATCCGCGCGATGGTATAGAACCCGGCCATGCCCAGCATCTTCAGCCGCATCGCCGCGGGAGAGATTCCCTGCCACCGCGTCTACGAGGACGAGCACGTGATCGCGTTCCTGGACATCGCGCCGGTCTCGCGCGGACACGTGCTGGTGGTGCCCAAGGAGGAGCGCGAGCGGCTGCACGAGCTCTCGCCCGAGTCCGCCGCGGCGCTCGGCCGCGCGCTGCGGCGCGTGGCGGCTGCGGTCGTCCGTGCCACCGGCGCCGCGGACTACAACGTGCTGCAGAACAACGGCGCCGCCGCGCACCAGGCGGTGATGCACGTGCACTTCCACGTCATCCCGAAGCATGCCGACGGCTCGGGCCTCGGCGTCGGCTGGCGCGCGGGCACGCTCGACCAGGCGCAGGCGCCCGCGCTTGCCGCGTCGATCCGCGACGCGGTGCGCTGAGGCCCGACCGTCACCGCGCGAACGTCACCCGGCCCCAGAACCGGGGCAGGTGCATGTCGATCGCCCACTGCGGCGTCCACACCCAGTTGTCCTCGGGAAGCCCCGGGCGCTTCGCGTAGGGCTCCGGGCCCTCCGCCGTCCGCCCGGTGCGCGTTCCGTCGGCGGCCAGCATCTCGTGGTTGTGGCGCCACTGGACGCGCGAGAAGTTGATCCGCCACGTGTCGCCCGGGCGCGGGGCCGCGCCGCCGCGCGCACGGTCGCCGAAGTCGC
>JBEITQ010000010.1:0-21476 GCA_040374835.1 Phycisphaeraceae bacterium
CCGACCTCTCGCGTGCGCCGGTGGTGCGCCGCTTCGGCGTGCGCCGCGACCAGGCGGTCTGGGCGAGCGCGCCGGTGCGAGTCGACCTCGCCGGCGGCTGGAGCGACACGCCGCCGCTCTGCATCGAGCACGGCGGCTGCGTGGTGAACGTCGCCGTCAGGCTCGGGGGGACGCTGCCGGTGCAGGCGATGGTGCGCGTCACCGACGAACCCGCGGTGTCGGTGCACTCGGTCGACGCCGGGCGCACCGCGCGCTACGCATCGGTGCGCGAACTGCTCGCCCACGACGACCCCGCCCGCTGGGACGCGCTGCCCAAGGCCGCCATCGTCCTCTCCGGGCTGGTGCCGCGCGACCCCGGCGCGAGCCTTCGCCGGCACCTGGAGCGCGCGGGCGGCGGCCTCGCGGTCACGCTCTTCAGCGCCGTGCCGCGCGGCAGCGGCCTGGGCACCAGCTCCATCCTCGGTGCCACGCTCCTGGCGGCGCTTGCGCGCGTGGCCGGCCGCGCCGCGTCGCGCGACCGGATCGCCGCGTCGGCCGCGCTCCTCGAGCAGATGATCCGCACGCGCGGCGGATGGCAGGACCAGGTCGGGGGCCTCTGGGGCGGCTTCAAGCGCTGCGCGACGCGTGCCGGCGGACGCCAGGTGCCTGCCGTGACCCCGATCGCGGTGCCGGACCGCCTGTCCGAGTCGCTCCGCGCGCGCACGCTCCTCGTCTTCAGCGGACAGCGCCGGATGGCCCGCGGCATCCTGGAGACCGTGGTCCTGCGCTACCTGCGCGGCGAACCGGCCGTGCTCGCCGCGCGCGAACGCCTCGTCGAGGGCGCCGAGGCGATGGCCGTCGCCCTCCGCGCCGGCGACGCGGGCACCTTCGTCCGGCGGCTCGACGAGTACCGCCGGCTCAAGGCGACGGTCGACCCGGCGTCCGTGTCGGACGACCTCAACGGGCTGGTTGCCTCGCTCGGCCCCGGGGTCGAGGCATGGTCCCCGGCGGGTGCCGGCGGCGGGGGCTTCCTCTATGTGGTGTTCCGTTCGCCCGCCGCGGCGCGCGCGGCGGCCGCACGGCTTGCCCGGCACCCCCCGAACCCCCTCTCGCGGGCATTTCCGTTCGAACCAGACGACGACGGGCTGCGCTTGGCCGTTCTGTGAAGCCATTCGCACCGCAACTTGGCCAATAAATTCGGCTTCTCCACGAATCCGGGTCCCGCCCCCGTCAATTCAGCCCCCGAGCGCTTCGGATACACTCTCCCCCTTCCCCGAGGGGCCCCGAAGCCCCCAAGAGACCCACGACAGGACGAACACATGGCCAAGGCCCAGAACTGGACCCGCTTCATCGCCCCCGTCACGCTGGCCGCGCTCGCCGCGGTGCCCGCCGCCTTCGGCAGCGAGGCTGACCTCCAGCTTCCCCCGATCGACGAGAAGATCGTCTTCGACGTCTTCGGCAAGCCGGTCATGGCGTCCACCCTCATGTGGGGTGGCCTGATGATCGCCGTCGTCGGCGCGCTCTTCGGCCTCGTCCAGTACGGCCAGGTCAACGCGCTGCCGGTCCACCCGTCGATGCGCAACGTCTCCAACATCATCTGGGAGACCTGCAAGAGCTACCTCGGCCAGCAGGGCAAGTTCCTGGCCTTCCTGTGGTTCCTGATCGCGGCGGCCATGGTCGTCTACTTCGGGTTCCTCAACCCGATCGGCGGCCACGGCCACGCCAACGCCGCCGGCGAGGCCGCGCCCGACCAGGAGGTCGGCAAGTGGGGCGCGGTGGGCATCGTGCTGCTGTGCTCGATCCTGGGCATCCTGGGCAGCTACGGCGTCGCCTGGTTCGGCATCCGCATCAACACGCAGGCCAACAGCCGCACCGCCTTCGCCAGCCTCAAGGGCGACGGCCTGAAGACGCTCTCCATCCCGCTGCAGTCGGGCATGTCGATCGGCATGCTGCTCGTCAGCGTCGAGCTCTTCTTCATGATCGCCATCATGATGTTCCTGCCGTCGAACCTCGTGGGCGCGAGCTTCATCGGCTTCGCCATCGGCGAGAGCCTCGGCGCCACGGTGCTGCGCATCTGCGGCGGCATCTTCACCAAGATCGCCGACATCGGCAGCGACCTGATGAAGATCGTCTTCAAGCTGCCCGAGGACGACCCGAAGAACCCCGGCGTGATCGCCGACTGCACCGGCGACAACGCCGGCGACTCGGTCGGCCCCACCGCCGACGGCTTCGAGACCTACGGCGTCACGGGCGTGGCCCTGATCGCCTTCCTGGCCTACGCGCTCGGTGGCGGGGACGCCTCCGGCCAGACCATGTGCATGCAGCTCATCGTGTGGATGTTCACGATGCGCGCGCTCATGATCGTCACCAGCCTCGTCAGCTACTACGTCAACGAGGCGTGGTCGAAGGCGTCGTTCGGCGGCAAGCGCGAGTTCGACGAGGAGGCCCCGCTCACCCGCCTGGTGTGGCTGACGAGCATCGTCTCGATCGTCGTCACCTACTTCGCCAGCCACGCGCTGCTCGGCCAGCTCAACTACGGCGAGAACAGGCTCGAGAACCTGTGGTGGGTCCTCGCGACCATCATCAGCCTCGGCACCATCGCCGGCGCGCTGATCCCCGAGTTCACCAAGATCTTCACGAGCACCAACTCCAAGCACGTGAACGAGGTGACCAACGCCTCCGCGCAGGGCGGCGCCAGCCTGAACATCCTGTCCGGCTTCGTGGCAGGCAACTTCAGCGCGTTCTGGATGGGCTTCCTGCTGCTGGTGCTCATGGCCATCGGCTGGAAGCTGAGCATGAACCCGGACCTGGCGCTCCTGATGCCCGATGCGTACCGCGACTTCGCCGCGCCGATCTTCGCCTTCGGACTGATCGCGTTCGGCTTCCTGGGCATGGGCCCGGTCACCATCGCCGTCGACAGCTTCGGCCCGGTCACCGACAACGCGCAGAGCGTCTACGAGCTGAGCCGCATCGAGAACCTGCCGAACATCAAGGACGAGCTGAAGCGCAACTACGGCATCTCGCCCGACTTCGAGCACGCCAAGCTGCTGCTCGAGCGCGGCGACGGCGCCGGCAACACCTTCAAGGCCACCGCCAAGCCCGTGCTCATCGGCACCGCGGTCGTGGGCGCCACCACGATGATCTTCGGCATCATCCTGGCGCTCTCGAAGAACAAGACGATCGTCCCCGAGGGCAAGTCCATCGAGGGCATCCTGAGCGTGGTGCGCCCGGAGATCCTGCTCGGCCTCCTGATGGGCGGCGCGGTCATCTACTGGTTCACCGGCGCCAGCACCCAGGCCGTCGTGACCGGCGCCTACAGCGCCGTGGTGTTCATCAAGAAGAACATCAACCTCGACAAGGCCGAGGCCAGCATCCAGGACAGCAAGGAGGTCGTGAAGATCTGCACCATCTATGCCCAGAAGGGCATGTGGTACATCTTCATCGCGGTCTTCTGCCTGTCGCTGGGCCTGCCCTTCTTCAGCCCGGTGTTCTTCATCGGCTACCTGATCGGCATCGCGTTCTTCGGCCTCTTCCAGGCGATCTTCATGGCCAACGCCGGCGGCGCCTGGGACAACGCCAAGAAGATCGTCGAGGTCGACATGCGCGCAAAGGGCACCGAGCTCCATGCGGCCACCGTGGTGGGCGACACCGTCGGCGACCCCTTCAAGGACACGTCGTCGGTGAGCCTGAACCCGGTGATCAAGTTCACCACGCTGTTCGGCCTGCTCGCGGTCGAGATCGTGCTCACGATCCAGAACGAGGGCATCAAGATGTGGATCGGCGGCGCGCTGCTCCTCGTCTCGCTGGTGTTCATCTGGGCGAGCTTCTACAAGATGCGCATCCCGGTCGACGCCAAGGCCTGAGCCGCGCACGCGTCCTCGAGACCCACGGCCCGCCCCGCGAGGGGCGGGCCGTTTCGCTTGGGCTTCCCGGCGGGAACGCGAACGCGCGCTGCCTACAATTGCCTCCCCCGTGCTGCTGCGCGCCGCCATCGTCACCGCCTTCGCCGCGACCGTCGCGATGGCCGCGCAGGACCCGGCGGTGCAGCAGGCCGCGGCGGGCGCGGCGGATGCCGCCGCCCAGGCCGCGCCCGCGGAGCCCGGCTTCATGCGCGAGTGGGGCGCGCGCCTCGTGGAGTACGGGCCGGCGGCGATCTTCGTCGCGTTCGTGATCTCGGGGATCGGCCTGCACCTGAGCGAGGACTTCATCCTCGTGCCGGCGGGCATCTTCGCCTACGAGCAGTACGTCGCCACGGGCAGCTGGTCGTGGTTCGTGCAGGCCTCGGTCGCCGCGTGGCTCGGCATCGTCGCCGGCGACGCAGGCTGGATCTGGATCTGCCGGCACTTCGGCGGGAAGCTGCTCGGCTGGAAGCGCTTCCGCCGGCTGATCGGGCCGCGCACGCTTCTCGAGTTCAAGTACGAGATGGACCGCCGCGGGGCCGTGGCGCTCCTCATCGCGCGCTTCATCCCCGGGGCGCGCACGCCGATGGTCACGATGAGCGGCCTGATGCAGCTCTCGTGGTGGAAGATCCTGGCCGTCGAGGCGGCGGGCGTGCTCGTCACCGCCCCGCTCCAGATCGGGATCGGCGTCGGCGTGGCGAAGATCGGCAGCCAGTTCGAGAGCGCCGCGCACCGCTGGATCCTCTACATCGGCGCCACGCTCGCGGTGGTGGCGCTGATGGGCGCGGTGCACGTGGTCATCGCGCGCCGACGGAGCGCCAAGCGCCCCCCGCGCGCGCCGATGAAGTGGCTCTCCGGGTTCGCGACCAAGATCGCGCGGCCCCGCCCGACGCGGTAGCCCGGGGGAGTGCAGCGCCGCGCCCCGCGCGCGGCACGCCTCAGCGACGGATCGACAGGTCGAAGTGCGCCACCGGGCAGGCCGGGTGGTCGGTCGTGATCGTCACGCGCAGGCAGCGGAGCGACCCGTCGGGCAGCTCGGTCATGCCGGGGTGGTTGCGCCCGGGCTCGGTGCCCGCGAAGGCAAGCGCCTCCACCGAGCTGATCGAGACGGCCACGGACTTCGAGGGCGGGGCTTCCGGCGCGTCCACGGTGCCCACCGGCGGGTCGATCCCAAGCACGCGGATCGGCACGCCGTCGTTGGAGACGACCTGCAGCTCGAACACCTGCGCCTTGTCGCCCTCGGACATCTCGCCGAGCATCGGCACGGCGATGACGCCCTCGTTCTGCGAGAACTCCGCGCGCACCGCGCCGGCGAAGCCGGACTTGGTGGCGAACTCGACGCGCACCGAGCGCTCGCCGATGCCGCCCGGGTTCACCGTCAGCTCGACCTCGCGCTCCTCGCCCGGACCGATGGCCCGCTCGCCCAGGAGCTTCGCCGACAGGCATCCGCAGTTGGACGCGTAGGCCAGGATCTCCTGCACGGCGTCAGACGTGTTTCGGATGCGCACGGTCCGCTGCACGGGCTCCCCGCACGGCTTCACCGACCCGAACTTCACGATCCCTTCCACGCACTGGATCGGCAGCGACTGCAGGTAGGCGCTGCCCTTGGCCTGCGGGGCGAGCGGCGGCGGTGCGGCGGGCTTGCACCCCTGCGACGCCACGGCCGCGACGGCGGCGGCCGCGAGTGCGAGCGGACGGAAGACGGCGGGCGCGGCGGGTCTCATGCGGCGCGGGATCGTACGCCGCTCACCCGGGCTCGGGTTCCCGCAGCGGCTCGATCCGCCGCAGCCGGCGGAGCTGGGGAACCTTCCACGCGACAAGTGCCGCCACGAGGATCGTGCCGATGCCGCCGCTCACCACGCTGGCCACCGGCCCGAACCAGCGCGACACCAGGCCGCTCTCGAAGCCGCCGAGCTCGTTGGAGCACTCGATGAACATGGTGTTCACCGCGCCGACGCGCCCGCGCAGGGCGTTGGGCGTGCGCATCTGGACCAGCACGTGGCGGATGACGACGCTCACGTTGTCGGCCGCGCCTGCCACGGCGAGCGCCAGCACCGAGAGCCACGGCGCCGTCGACAGGCCGAAGACGATGGTCGCGGCGGCGAACGCGCACACGCTCCAGAAGAGGGCCGGTCCCGCGCGGCGGAAGTTGGGGCGGAAGGCGAGCCACGCGGCCATCGCCAGCGCGCCCACGTAGGGCGACGCGCGCAGGATGCCCATGAGCTCGGGGCCGCCGCCGAGCACCTCGTCGGCGTACTGCGGAAGCAGCGCGGTGGCGCCGCCGAAGATCACCGCCAGCATGTCGAGGAGGATCGCCCCGAACACCGGCCGCTCCGTCCACATGTGCGAGAGCCCGGCGAGCATGGCGCGCACCGTGATGCCGCCGGCGCTGCGCGGCGCGGGGCCGGGGCGCGTCGTCGCCACGCACGCGGCGAAGACGGTGCACCCCACCGCGCCCACGAGGTAGACCGGCCACGTCGCCGGCAGGTGCGCGATCAGGACGCCCGCGGCGATCGGGCCCATCACGGCCGACGCCTGGAAGATCCCGCTCTGGTACGTCACCACGTTCTGGAAGATGGCGGGCGGCGCCAGGAGCGGGAGCAGGCCCTGGCGCGCGGGGCCGTTGAAGGCGCGCACCACGGCGCTCACCGAGATCGCGACGTAGAACGCCCACACGGGCGCCTCGGCCGCAGACAGCGCGGCGAACGCCAGCGCGCATGCCGCGAACCCGGCCTGCGTCCACACCACGATCGACTTGCGGTCGCGCGCGTCGGCGACATGGCCGGCGAAGAGGGCGAGCGCCACCACCGGCAGCGCGCGGCAGAGCCCCGAGATGCCCAGGGCAAGCGGGTCGTGCGTGCGCTCCCAGACCTCCCACGCGATCGCCGTGTTCATGACCGCCAGGCCCGAGCTTCCGCACACGAACCCGGCGGCGAAACGCCGGTAGTCGGGAAGCCGCAGCGCCGCGTAGGGGTCGTGCCGCGCGGCGGCGGCATGGTGCTCGGGCGCGTGCAAGCGCCCAAGCGTACCCGTGGCACGGCCGCCGCCGCCTATCCTTCCTGCCCCCGCGCGCGCGCGCGGGACGCACCCCGCACAGGACCACAGACACATGCGCATCGCGCTCGCTTCCGGCGACGGCATCGGCCCCGAGACCATGGACGCCACCCTCACGCTCTTCCGGGCGGCGGGCGTCGACCGGCACGTCGAGTTCGTCCCGGTGGAGATGGGCAAGTCCGTCTTCGAGCGCGGCAACACGCGCGGCATGACCGACGAGGCCGTGCGCACCGTGGAGGACTGCGGCATCCTCTTCAAGGGCCCGATGGAGACGCCCAAGGGCGGCGGCGGCAAGTCGATCAACGTCACCGCGCGCAAGATCTGGAGCGCCTTCGCCAACTACCGCCACTTCCGGTCGCTGCCCGGGGTGCAGACGCCCTTCTCGCACCTGGGGCTCGACTTCGCGATCGTGCGCGAGAACGTCGAGGACACCTACGGCGGCATCGAGCACCGCGTCTCGGACGACGTCATGGTGTGCAAGCGCGTCATCTCCGCGCCCGGATGCGACGAGGTGCTGCGCTTCGCCTTCGAGACCGCGCGCAAGTCGGGGATCGCCTCGATCCACTGCGGGCACAAGGCCAACATCATGAAGATGACCGACGGCCTGTTCCTGGAGCGCTTCCGCAAGCTGGCGGCGGAGTACCCGGGCATCGAGGCGGGCGACGTGATCGTCGACGCGCTGTGCATGAACCTGGTCATGAAGCCCCAGCAGTACCGGATGGTGGTGCTGCCGAACCTGCAGGGCGACATCGTCAGCGACCTCGCGGCCGGGCTGGTCGGCGGCCTCGGCTTCGCGCCGAGCGCCAACATCGGCAGCAACATCTCGATCTTCGAGGCCGTGCACGGCACCGCGCCGGACATCGCCGGGAAGGGCATCGCCAACCCCACCGCCCTGGTCCTCTCGGGCCTCATGATGCTGCGGCACGTGGGCCTCTCCGCGCAGGCGGCGGCGATCGAGAACGCGCTGCTCCGGGCGCTGGAGGAGGGCGTGCGCACCGGCGACTTCGGCGACCGCGCCAAGCCCGTCCTCGGCACGACGGACTTCGTGGCGGGCATCGTCGCGCGCCTCGGGCAGGAGCCGCGCACCGTGAAGCCGGCGAACCCCGGCACCGGCGACCGCGTCACGTTCTCGCCGCCGCCGCGGCCGACGGAACCCACGGTGATGCACACCTTCCGAGACCTGCCGAAGCAGGTGGTGGGCGTCGACCTCTACGTCGACGGCACCCTGCCCGCCCGCGAGTCCGCGGCGCGCATGGAGCGCGTCTGCGAGGGCACGCCCTTCCGGAACACGCTCATCTCCTGCCGCGGCACGCAGGTGTGGCCCACGGGGTCGCCCTTCACCGAGTGCGTCGACTACTGGCGCATCCGCGTCGAGCTGCGCGACGGCGCGCACGCCGACCAGAAGTCGGCGCTCGCGCTCCTTGCGCGCGCGGCCGAGCACTTCACGGTGACCGAATACACGCTGCTGCGCACCTACGACGGCGTGCGCGGCTACTCGATGGCCCAGGGGCAATGACCGACGGCCTCCGCCAGGGCCCGTCCGTCGCGCAACGGGCGCAGGCGCGCCTGAGGCTCGGCGACGACTGGCAGCTGGTGGTGGCCGGGGCGGCGCTCGGCGTGGTGGTGGCGCTGGCGGCGCTCGCCTTCATCCTGCCGCTCCACGCCGCCGAGCGCGCGCTGGAGCGCGTGCTCCACGGCAGCCGCGAGGCCGCCACGCTCTTCGCCGCATGCGCGCCCGTGGTGGGGGCATGCCTGACCGTCGCCGTCTACGCCCTGTTCCCGATGCGCGCCCGCGGGCACGGCGTGACGCAGGTCCTCTACGCGGTCCACCGCTCGCAGTCGCGCATCGAGCCGCTCGTCGGCGTTCGCCAGTGGCTTGCCTCCACCTTCACCATCGCCAGCGGCGGCAGCGCCGGGCCCGAGGGGCCGATCGTCACCATCGGCGCCACCATCGGGTCGAACGCCGCGCGGCTCCTGGGCGCGCGCCGCCCCGCGTCCACCTCCACCCTGCTCGGCTGCGGCGCGGCCGCCGGGCTGTCGGCCGTGTTCGCGGCGCCGCTCACCGGCATCTTCTTCGTGGTCGAGGTGCTGCTGCGCGACTTCTCGGCGCGCACCTTCGCGCCGGTCGTCGTGGCGTCCGTCATCTCGTTCGCCACGGTCCAGTCGGTGCTCGGCCCCGCCGACTCGCTCTTCGGCGACGCGGCCCGCGACGCCAACGACCGGCTGCGCGACATCACCATCGGGCTCACGCCCTACGTGCTGGTGCTCGCCGTGGCGTGCGCGGTCGGCGCGGTGGCCTTCATGCGCACGCTGGAGACGGTCGAGCGCGCGTTCGCGCGGATGCCCGTCCCCCGGCTCCTCAAGCCCGTGATCGGCGCGGCGCTCCTGGGCCTCGGCGGCGCCGCGTGGGTGTGGACGCACCGCGAGGACCCGCTTCCCCCGTTCTTCGGGAGCGGCTACTGGGCGGTGCGCGACCTGATCGCGAACGCCGGCACCTCGGCGGCCTCGATCGGGGGCGCGGGCATCCTGCTCGTGTGGTTCGCGAGCAAGGCCTTCGGCACCGGGCTCACGCTCGGCTCCGGCGGCGCCGGCGGCCTGTTCGCGCCGAGCCTCGTGACCGGCGCGATGATCGGCGGCGCGATGGCCGAGGGAATGCGCGCCGCGGGAATCGAGGGCGTCCCGGCACCCGAGATGGTGCTCGCGGGCATGGGCTGCATGGTGGCCGCCACCACGCACGCGCCGCTTGCCGGCGCCATGCTGGTCTACGAGGTGTGCCGCCAGGAGACGGTGATCCTTCCGGTGCTGCTTGCGACGGTGGTGGCGACCCTGGCCTGCCGCGCGATGCACCCGCTCAGCATCTACACGTCCGCGCTCGCCGAGCTCGGAGTCCGCCAGGGTGCGGCGGCGGACCTCGCCATCATGCGGCGCCTGGACGTGCGGTCGGTCGGGCACGTCACCGGCGCCGTGGTGGTCGACAGCGCGCCGGGAGAGACGCTCGTCCGGATGGCCGAGCGGTACGGGTCGCAGGATGCCTGCGTGGTGGACGCCGAGGGCCGCTACCGCGGCATGATCACCAACCGCGAGCTGCAGGCGGCGATCCTGGCGCGCGACGGCCTGGCGGCGACGCTTGCCGGCGACCTGATGCGCACGGACCTGCCGACGGTCGGGGAATCCGACTCGCTCGCCGTCGCCTTCGAGCGGCTGTCGGCGCGCGGTGCCGACGCGATCGCGGTGGTCGAGCCGTCCACCGGCCGCTACCTCGGCGTGCTCACGCGCGAACGGCTGATGCAGGCCTACGGTGGCGAGCTGGCAAAAGACGGCTGACGCGAGAGCCGCCGGCGCTCGGCCAGCCCGACCGCGAGGCACGCGACGGCCAACGCCAGGAAAATCCGGTTGCTCGGCATGCCGGCCTGGCGCAGCACCATGAAGAGCAGGCTGCCTGCCCCGCCCATCACGAAGCTCATTCCGTTGGCGGTGCCCAGCACGCGGCCGCGCGCGTCGTCCGGCGACAGCGACTGGAGCATCGACTGGAGCGGGATGATGTAGAAGCCGGCCACCACGCCGGTCGCCGAGAGGAGCGCCACCGTGAGCCCGAACGACGCCGGCGCCACGCCGAGCGCCGCGAACCCGACCGCCATGCCCAGCGCGCCGGCGGGCACGAACCGCGCGCGGCGCACCGGGGTGTCGAGCCACGCCGCGAGCACGCACCCCGCGCCGATCGCCACCGCGAGCGCCGCCATCAGGAGCGACGTCCGCCCGTCGTCGATCGACAGGTAGGACGAGTAGTCCGGCAGGATCAGCAGGACCGTCGCCGCCACGAAGTAGAAGACCGTCCACGCGAGGGCGGTGGGCAGGAGCGGCCCGCGCGCCATCAGGCGAAGCGTCGACACGTACGTGGAGAACGGGTTCAGGTCGACCGGGAGCCCGGGGTGCTGGGGGCGCAGCGCCGGCAGCGTCAGGCAGGTCACGAACCCGAGCACCGTCGCGGCCGCCATCGCGATGCCCGGCAGCCACGCGCTCCATCCCGCCGGCACGCCGTCCACGAACCCGCCCTTCCAGCGCTGCGACACCAGCCCCGCCACCAGCATGCCGACGATGACGGCGACGTTGGTCGACATGTTGACGATGCCGTTGGCGCGCGCGATCCGGTCGCGGTCGACGAGTTCCGCGATCATCCCGTACTTCACCGGCCCGAAGAACGCGCTCACCGTCGAGAACGCCGCCAGCGCCGCGAGCGCCCCCCACGCCGACCCGCGGGCGAACTCGAAGGCGGTGAACGCCGCCACGCCGATCGAGACCGCCTTCAGCGCCACCGTGACGCGCGACTTCGAGCATCGGTCGGCGATCCGTCCGCCGAAGGCGCTCAGCAGCACGAACGGCACCACGAAGACGAACCCGACGAGCCCGTTGCCGCCGTCGCCGAACACCGTCTCCCACGGGGCCCCGACGGCCACCGCGAAGGAGAGCGTTCCCTTGATCACGTTGTCGCTCGCCGCCTCGAAGAACTGCGTGGCCAGGAGCGACAGGAACCCGCGGTTCCAGAGCGGCGCGCGTGCGGCGGTCGGCGAGGACTCCACGCGCGCAGTATGACGCCTCGGCTACAGTGTCGCCCGATGGCCGAGCGCGAACCGGTGCACGTGGTGTCGGGGCTCCCGCGGTCGGGAACGAGCCTTGCGATGCAGATGCTGCACGCGGGCGGCATCCCGGCCGTCACGGACGGCCTGCGCACGCAGGACGACGACAACCCGCGCGGCTACTTCGAGTTCGAGCGCGTGAAGCAGCTGCGCACCGACAAGTCCTGGCTCGACGGCGCCGGCGGCAAGGTGGTGAAGGTGATCCACCTCCTGCTCATGGAACTGCCCGACGACCGGCCCTATCGCGTGGTGTTCATGCAGCGCGACCTGCGCGAGGTGGTGAAGAGCCAGGCGACGATGCTTGCGCGCAGCGGCCGGACGGGCGGCGGCCTGCCGCCCGAACGGCTGATGGCGGTCTACGAGCAGCAACTGAAGACGGTCGATGCATGGCTCGCCGCGCGCCCGGGATTCGGGGTGCTGCGCGTGCCGTACGCGGAGCTGGTGCGCGACCCCGCCGCGTGGGTTCCGCAGGTGGCGGACTTCCTCGGCCGACCGCTCGACCGCGCAGCGATGCACGCGGCGGTCGACCCGACGCTGCATCGAAATCGTGCGTCAGGCTGATAACGAGGCCTTCACGGCCATGAGAGCGGCCGCCAATCCGGTTGCGAAAATCCGGGCGGAATTCGTGACAGGTCGGACGTGCAGATTGCGTTTATGGAGACGCAGACCGTGTCTGCGTGAGTGAACCCCCATGCCCGTGTCCGGAACGTTTCACAGGAGACCGAAGTCCATGGCATCCACCCGATCGCTGAGCACCCGCCTCGGCCTCCACTTCGCCGCCTGCGCCGCCGTCGCGGCCACCGTCGCCCACCCGGTCTGCGCCGAGGTCGTCCGCTGGGACTGCAACCTGGTGATCCCGGCAAACATCGACGGCCTCTACATCAACGTCGCGACGCAGGGCACGGGCACGAGCGCCACGTCCACCTCGGGCTGGGACATCAATCCCTACGGCGCCACGACGCTGAACTTCTTCGCCTCCGCGACCGCGCCGAACCCGACGACGACCTACCTGCGGACGCAGACCTCCGGTGGCCCGAGTCGAATCCAGGAGGGCACGGCGATCGGCCCGGCCGGCCCCTTCGCCAACAGCACCACGGCAGTGATCTCGGCGACGGGCGTCGGCGCCAACGGCTGGACGATCAACTCCGTCAACTACTTCGGGTTCCGCTTCTACAACGACGTCACGGCGTCCATCAACTACGGCTTCGGCGCGATGCAGGTCGGGGCGACGGCTGCGCAGCGGACCCTGCTGTTCCTCTCGTACGAGAACAACGGCACGGCGATCGCGATCCCGCCGTCGGGCCCGTACGACCCCTGCGCGACCAGCAACCCGTCGGCATCGATCGGCGCGAACACGGTCACCTACCGCGACGACGCCACCGTGGCGAACGTCACCGCCTGCGGCGGGACCATCTTCCGCGCCAACTACTACCGCTTCACCGCGGGAGACGCCGGCAGCTACACGTTCCAGACCTGCCCGGCGTCCGGCGCCGCCAGCATGGCGCTCCTGAGCGCGTGCGACTCCTCCGCGTCCGTGCTCGCCTGCGGCACCTCTGCCTGCGGCGGCACCGGCTCCACCGTGACCACCACGCTGGCCGCAGGCGCCTCCGTCTGGCTCGCGGTCGGAAAGTCCACCGCAGACGCGAACCTCGGCAGCACGGTGCCCATCACCGTGACGGCGCCGCCGATCGCGGCATGCGTGAACGCGGCGAGCGCGCCGTTCGGCATCAGCCCCTTCGGCAACGCGGGGCAGACCGTGGACCAGACCGTGCTGTCCGCCGCCACCGGCGGCACGACGTCGATCATCTACAAGGCCGCCTGGTACAAGTTCGTCCCCGGGGTGAACGGCCTGTACACGTTCAGCCTCTGCGGCTCGGTGAACGACACCAAGATGGCGCTCGGCACCGCCTGCCCCTCCGTGGGCCAGACGTTCCAGTCGCTCGCCTACAACGACGACACCTGCCCGTGCTCGTCGGGCTGCGGAACCACCACGCAGTTCAACTACTCCAGCAAGATGGGCGAGGGCCAGACCACCGGCATCGTCCTGAACACCGAGCTGACCGCCGGCACCACGTACTACATCGTGGTCGGCGGCTTCGGAGCGACCACCGCGGCCGTCAGCGGCAACCTGGAGATCACGGGCCCGCCGCAGCCGAACTGCCCTGCCGACCTCAACGACGACAACTTCGTCAACGGCGACGACCTGGGCATCCTGCTGAGCCAGTGGGGCGCGTGCTCCACCTCGTGCTCGGCGGACTTCAACAACGACGGCTTCGTGAACGGCGACGACCTCGGCGTCCTCCTGGCCGCCTGGGGCGCCTGCCCGTAAGTACGACCCGCGTCCACTCTCAAGACCCCTCCCGCGGCCCGTGCCCCAAGGCACGGGCCGCGCGCATTTCCCAGCGCGCCCACCAGGATTTGCCGCCGCAACGCGGCGCACAATCCTGGGCGACCGCCGAAGGCGGGCGCCGCGGACCGGCGCAGCCGGGACGCCCACACCGACCCCGCAACGAGAAAGCCCAAGGCGCATGCCTTGGGCTTTCGAGTGAGGAGTCGGGGTGACAGGATTTGAACCTGCGGCCTCTTGCTCCCGAAGCAAGCGCTCTAGCCAAGCTGAGCTACACCCCGCCGCGACCTGCCCGATCCGGGCAGCCGAGGGATGGTAATGCAGATCGCCGTCCGCGTGCGACCCGCTTTCAGGCAGTCATGAAACCACCTCAAGATGGGTTATTGCGCTCAGCCTGCACCCACCAAATTTTCGGTCCATGACCCGAATCGGCGAATCCGGAATTTGTCCTCCGGGCATGCGGAGTTACATTGACCTTGACCTTCACGGCTCCGTTGGCGCCCGGGTGGTGCCATTCGGAGCATGCATCCACTCCTCTCAAACTCGGGAGCTCCGCAGACATGAACGCATTCCTCACGCGCCTTTCGACCGCCGCCGCGTCGGCGATGGTCGTGGCGGCCACGGCCTCCGCGCAGAGCACGGTCAACAGGGCCGGCTGGCAGACCTGGGGCGGCATCGCCGCCACCGCCAACTCGTCGACCACCGTCACGATCCCAGGCAGCGCGACCGGCGTGAGTGCGTTCGCGTATGCGTCGCTCTCCTACGAGGCCCTCGGCGGAAGCTGGTGCAGCGAGCTGCGCATGCGCGTGGAGATCCCGGGCTCGACGACGCAGTTCATCGTCCTGAGCCCCACCGGTGCGCCCGGCACGCCCGGCCCGTACTCCGACGCCGGCCCGGGCACGCTGGCGGGCGGCGCGGCCTTTGCCATCCCGGCAGGCACCACCCAGCTCAAGGTCTTCGTCTACGAGTCCTTCAACGACGGCGGCGACGCCGTGCAGGACGCCGAGATCTCGGCCGGCACCCTGACCATCACCTACGGCGCACCGCCGCCGCCGCCGCCCGGCTGCGGCGAGGCCGCGAGCGTCACCGTCGGCTCCACGCCCTTCGCCACCGCGGGCGGAGCCACCGGCCAGCTGGTGACGGCGAACGCTGCCGGCACCTTCACCACCACGATCTTCGGACCGCAGTGGTTCAAGTTCACCCCCACGGTGACCAGCAACTACGAGATCAGCCTGTGCAACAGCGTCGGCGACACGAAGATCGCCATCGGCACCGACTGCCCGCAGGCCGAGGCCGTGCCCATGACGTCGCTGGGCTACAACGACGACAGCTGCGCATGCGCCTCGGGCTGCGCCGGCAACTACTCGAGCCGGCTGAACCTCGGCAATTCGGGCGTGCCGCTCCTCGCCCAGCTGCAGGCAGGCACCACCTACCGCATCCTGGTCGGCGGCTTCGGCGCCGCGGACGGCCCGGTCTCGGGCAACATGGTGATCAGCACCATCGCCCCGCCCCCGCCGCCGAACACCTGCACCAACCCGCTCAACGCGGTCGTGGGCGTGAACACCATCTCCCTCGACGCCAACGGCGAGGCACTGCTGGTCGACTGCGCGTTCGACGGCAACCCGCTGAGCAAGCCCGGCTACGCCCGCTTCGTGCCGCCCAACACGGGCCTGTACGCCGCGGACACCTGCGCCGGCACGCCGGACACGGTCATGGCCGTCCTGACCACCTGCGGAGACGTGGGCTCGATCATCGCGTGCAACGACGATGACTGCGGGCTGCGCTCCAAGGTGGTCTTCCAGGCGACCCAGGGCCAGCCGGTGTTCATCGCCGTGGGCCTGTGGAGCCTGACGGCGGCGCCGCCGGCCAGCGGCATCCCGCTGACGATCGCCGAGATCCAGGATCCGTGCAGCAACCCCACCAACGCGATCGTCGGCGACAACACGCTCGCCACCGACCCGAACGCGCCGAACCTCGACCTGACGGGGATCTGCGATCCGGGCACGTTCGGCGACGACGTGGTGGCACGCGCCACCTACCTGCGGTTCGTGGCGCCCGAGACGCGACCGTACCGCGTCGGCACCTGCGCCGGCACGGACGACACCCGCATCGCGGTGCTCACCACCTGCGGTGACGCCACGACCACCATTGCCTGCGACGACGACGGCTGCGGCACCCCGGACGACGACCTGTGGGCGTCCACGATGGTCTTCGAGGCCACCGCGGGCACGACCTACTTCATCGCCGTCGGTGCCTACCAGGAGCCGGGCTTCACGGCCCCGCTGCCGCCCGAGCTGATCGTGAACATCACGACGGACGTCGAGCCGCCGCCGCCGTTCGATCCCTGCGCCGCCGAGAACATCGGCACCGCGGTCCTCGGCAACAACACGGTGACCCCGAACGCCCAGTACCCGGCGCTCGACGTGACCGGCTCGCCGTGCGTGTTCGAGTTCGCCCCGCAGGCCATCGCTCGCGCGAAGTACCTCCGGTTCACGGCCAACGCGACCGGCACGTACCTCTTCGAGCAGTGCGGCGACAGCGGCACCACCGTCGACGCCCGCATGGGCCTGCTGACGGCGTGCGGCGACGCGTCCTCGTTCCTGATCTGCGACGACGACGGCTGCACCGGCGGCACCGCCCCGTTCACCTCGCGGTTCCAGTACGACCTGACCGCCGGCCAGGTGGTGTTCCTGGTGGTGGGCGGCTACAGCGCCGCGCAGACGGGTCCGTTCAACGTCCTGATCACCGGCCCCGGCGCCGGCGGATGCATCCCGGACCTGAACGACGACGGCTTCGTGAACGCGGACGACCTGGGCATCCTGCTCTCGCAGTGGGGTCCCTGCTCGGGATGCTCGGCCGACTTCGACCAGAACGGCTTCGTCAACGGCGAAGACCTGGGCCAGATGCTGAACGCCTGGGGCGCCTGCCCCTGACGGCCGGGCCACGGGGCCCCATCCGTGCCGCATGAGACCTTCCGCCGCCCGCACCGTGACCCGGTGCGGGCGGCGTGCTTCCCGGCCCGATAAACGGCGCCCCTCAGGAACCGAATCGGGAAATCATGGGAATTCCCGGCCGCTGGGCCTAACCTAGAGTCCCGGGGCGGCGTATCGGGACCTCGAACGCGCCTGCACACCACGGAAGACCAGACCCAATGACCACGCTCTTCGCCGCGATCCTGTCGGCCGTCATGCTCACCCCGAACGCCCAGCCCCAGAAGGCGGTGCCGTCGGCCCCCGAGCCGCGCACGCAGGTGATGACGATCGACGTCGACGCGCTCCGCGCGCTCCCGGTCGGTGCCAGGATGCCTCGCTCGATGGACGCCCTCGGCGCGCGCGGGATGGTGGTGACCGGCCACGTGCCGCAGGATGCCGCCGGTTCGCCGGGTGCGGAGATGTTCATGTTCGGGGATCCGGTCAACCCGATCTGGCGCGGCCGGCTCCTGCTCAACGAGGGTCGCGTGAGCGGCGTCGTCTACGTCAACCAGAACCTGCGCGTCACGCTCTCCGGGCACCCGAAGGGCCGAACCGAGCTGAAGTTCGAGGATCCGATGGGCGACCTGCCGTGCGGATTCGGCGTGCTGAACGAGGTGGGGGAGCGCAACGGCCCCCTGGTCCCGCCCGTGGAGTCGCTCGTCCTGCCGCCCTGCGGCGATGACATCGTCATCGACGTGCTGATCGCCTACACGTACCGGCTCTGGCTCGACATCGAGCAGACCTACCTCATCGAGGACCGGGCCCGCTGGTCGATCGGCGACCTCAACGAGACGTCGCTGCGTTCGGACGCAGGGGCCTACTTCCGGTTGGTCGGCATCCGCAGGCTCTCGTCGCAGCACATCGAGGGCAGCGCGATGGAGTGCGACCTGTACCACCTCTCCGAGGAAGGCGAACCGCCGATCTTCGACCCGCCGTGCTTCGATTCGCCGGTGGACGAGGGCAAGTGGGACGAGGTCCACGAGTGGCGCGACGAGCTGCAGGCCGACCTGGTGTGCCTGTTCCGCGCCGACGGCGCCAACGCGTGCGGCCTCGCCAACCTCGGCGGCGGCAGCCCGACCCAGGCGAACCTCGGCTTCTCGGTGGTGGCCTGGGGCTGCATCCCCGGCCAGACCGTGACGCACGAGCTCGGCCACAACATGGGCTGCTGCCACGCGCCCAACGACGGCGGCGGCTGCGAGAACGGCGGGCTCAACCCGGACTCCTACGGCCACCGCTTCGAGGCGTTCCCCTTCGGCCCCAACGGCCCGCCGCAGACCTACCGCACGGTGATGGCGTACGACCCGGGCACGCGCATCCCGCACTACTCGAACCCGCAGATCAACTACCTCAACGTCCCGACGGGCGCGAACGTGTGCCAGTTCGACCGCGAGGACGCCGAGTGCAACGTGCCCCAGGGCTGCCAGACCGAGTGCCCGGGCCGCGACAACGCGAAGACCATCCGGCAGACGCGTTCCAACATCTCGAAGTACCGCTGCTCGGGCTTCTCCGCGCCGACCGTGCGCGCCTGGGGCGGCTGGGACCATGGCCAGACTCCGCCGCCGCCCGGCGTGAACCTCACCATCCAGGTGGCGGCGGGCGGCCCGCACATGATGGCCCTCAAGGTGAACGGCACCGTGAGCGCCTGGGGCGTCGGAACCGGCGCCGTCGGCGTCGCGCCGAACTACGGGCAGGCGCAGGTGCCGTTCGGCCTCGCCAACGTCAAGCAGATCGCCGCGGGCGGCGTGCACTCGCTGGCGCTCCGCAACGACGGCACCGTGGTCGGCTGGGGTGCCGGAGAGACCAACTCGGGCATCTCGCCGCACTTCGGACAGTCCGTCGTGCCGGCGGGCCTTGCCAACGTCGTCGAGATCGACGCCGGCGGCTTCCACTCGGTGGCGCGCCTGCAGAACGGCACGCTCCGCGCATGGGGCCGCAACGAGAGCGGCCAGTGCAACCTCGGCACCCTGAGCGACTACGCGCAGGTGCGCGCCGGCGCGACCCACACGCTGGCCCGCACGACCACCGGCGCCATCCGCGCGTTCGGCGACCCGGCGAACGGGCAGTCGAACGTGCCGACGGGCCTGGCACCCGCGGTCGACATCGACGCGGGCTGGTCGCACAGCGTGGTCGTCCTCAACAACGGAACCGTGCGCTGCTTCGGCGCCGGCAGCAACGCGCTGCTCACGGGCACGCCGCCCCACTGGGGCCAGTCGATCGTGCCGACCGGGCTGAACGGCGTCACCAAGGTCGCCGCGGGCTACTGGCACACGGTCGCGCTGCGCACCGACGGCACGGTCCGCGTCTGGGGCCGCAACGACAACCTGCAGGCAACCGTGCCCAACGGGCTGACCAACATCGTCGGCATCGCCGCCGGCAAGGACACGACCGCGGTGCTCCGTGGACCGCTGCCCACGCCGTGCCCGTTCGACCTCAACGACGATCGCGTGATCGACGGCAACGACCTCGGACGGCTGCTTGCCTTCTGGGGCCCGTGCGCAGGGCCCTCGTGCCAGGCGGACTTCGACGGCAACTCGTTCGTCGACGCCGACGACCTCGGCCGGCTGCTCGCGGCATGGGGCCCCTGCCCCTGACGGCGACGCGCGACGCCCGGGCACCGGTGCGGTGCCCGGGCCCCGAATCCGGCGTCGGGCGGCTCAGCGGCGGATGATGCCCATGGGCATGCCGCCCACGAAGTTCCCGTAGCGGTAGTTGCCGCCGTAGTAGCCGCCGCCGTACATGCCCCAGCCGCCCCAGCCGAACATGGAGTTGTTCACGCCCATGCCGCCGCCGGAGTAGCCGCTGCGGGCCGGGCCGCCGGAGGGGGCGTAGATGCCGCCGGTGTAGCCGCTCGTCACGCCACCGCCGGAGAAGCGCGACCAGTTGGGGTCGCCGCCGAACTTCGACCAGCCGTCGTTGTAGCCGCCCACGATGCCGCGGGCGCCGGTGTAGCCGCTGTAGCGGCCGTATCCGCGTTCGCCGTTCTGCCAGCCGGGGTTGCCGTAGCCGTTGCCCTGTCCGACGGGCGCGCCGCCCTGCGCCTGGGCGGGCGCGGGCGCCTCGCGCCGGTCCCAGCCGCCGCCGTTCCAGCTGCCGCCCCGGCGGTAGTCGTCGGGCGGCCCACCCGACTGCGGAGGCTCCAGGCCCTCGCGGCGGTCGGCATAGTTGGTCTCGCCGCGCGCGAACGCGCCGCGCGGGCTGCCGTCGAAGTTGTGGTTCGGATCGGGGCGGAAGCCGTCCATCGACGCCTGGCGCGCCGACGCGGCGGCCGCGGCGGAACCGTCCTGCTCGCGGATTCCGGGGCCGTCGGCCGCGGACGCCGGGGCGTTGCCGTCGGACGCCGTCGCGTGCCAGCCGTCGGCACCGCGTGCGTACGTCGAGCGACCGCGCTGCTGGTAGACGCCGCCGTCACGGCCGGCGACCACGTCGTCGTCCGCCCCGCCGGCGTGGCGCCAGCGGTTGGCGGTGCCGGATGCGGCGGGCAGCGTGGCGCCGGGCGAGGCAGGCACCCCGGGGGTCGCCGCGCGGTTGCCCGAGCGCATCGCACCCGACCAGCCGCGGCGATACGCGGCACCCCAGTGGCGCTGCCACCAGCCGTCGGCATCGATGGTGCCCCACGGGTGATGGCCCCAGCCCCAGGCGCCGCCGAAGCCCATGGCCAGCGCATGCCCGGTGTCGAAGCCGAGGCCCGGGCCCCACCAGCCGCCGGCCGACCACGCGGGGCCGCACTGCAGGTCGTACTCGCTCCAGCCGGGCGCGGACTGGCACGTCCAGCCCGAGTAGCCGAAGGCCATCGGCAGCCCGAACGTGATCGGGGCGCCGACGTAGTCGCCCCACGTCGCATCGTCGCCGGGGGCGGCGGCACCGCCGGCCGGGGCGGGGATGCGCACGCCCGCGTTCGACGCACCCGTCCCGAACACCACGACGTCGCCGTCGAAGAAGCTGTTGGCGTAGCCCGCGGTGTACGAGAAGGTCACTGCGTCGGCGGTGGAATCGAGGACGCGCACGAAGGTCACCGGGTACGCGGGGCTCGTCGGCGGCAGCGCGTAGATCGCCTCGGGCACCGCGTCGCAGAGCGTCCACGGACCGGTCGCCGACGGGGCCGTGAACCATGCGGCGTCCTGGCAGAGGTAGACGGCGCCCTCGCACCCGATGATGGGCCACGTGGCGTTGGCGGCGATCGTCATGCCGGTGCCGTCGACGGGCTGCATGCGCGGCGCACCGCCCATGAACGACACCGATGCCTGCGCCTTCGCGCGGTCGAGGGTGGCCACGTGCGGCACCTGCTGCTGGTACGCGGCATCCTTCGCGGCGGCGGTGCCGGGCACGGCCGCCAGGACGCTGCCCCACGTGCCGCGCGGGTCGATCGCGGCGAACGATGCCGGGAGCGCCGACGCACGCAGCGGACTCCACGGCCCGTTCACGAGGTCCTTCGAGGCAAACCAGCGGCCGGAGGCGAGGAGCCACCACGAGGCGCCCGAGCCGTCGGTGAAGAGCTCCGAGCCGCAGTTGCGCACGGCGTAGAGGCCGTCGGCCACCTGCGCCAGGTCGGGCGCGCCGTCGATGCTGACGACGACCGTCGGCGCGGTGCAGG
>JBEITQ010000079.1:0-8209 GCA_040374835.1 Phycisphaeraceae bacterium
CGCGAGGCGCTGAAGGACGCCAAGCCCGCCGTCATCGACATGGACGCGCTCGAGCGCTTCGCGCCGCAGGAGCAGGTCGACTCGCTGCGCGACGCGCAGCGCCGCGTCAACGAGCTGCTCGAGCGCCTCGCCGAGGAGGCGGGACTCGCGCGCACGCCCGAGGGCGGGTGGAAGGTGACCCCGAAGGCCATGCGCCTCTACCAGCGCGGGCTGCTCGCCACCATCTTCGGCGACCTGCAGGCCGCGCGCAGCGGCCGCCACGAGGGCGTCTCCAGCCCCGACGGCGCCGTCGAGCTGCCCTCGACCCGCGCCTTCGAGTTCGGCGACAGCCCCTCGGCGATGGACATCCCGCAGACCATGGTGAACGCCATGCTGCGCGAGTCGCGGGACGGCGCACGCGCCCCCGGCGACCCCGTGCGCCTGCGCACGCAGGACATCGAGGTGCACCGCACGCGCCACCAGCCCAAGTGCGCCACCGCCGTCGTGATCGACATGTCCGGCTCGATGCGCCACGGCGGCCAGTACGTGCAGGCCAAGCGCATGGCGCTCGCGCTCGACGGGCTGATCCGCTCGGAGTACCCCGGCGACTTCCTGCAGTTCGTCGAGATGTACACGATCGCGCGCCTGCGCTCCCCCGGCGAGGTGGCCTCGGCGATGCCGAAGCCCGTCACCATCCACGAGCCGGTGGTCCGCCTGCGCGCGGACATGTCCGACCCGGGGATCGGCGAGCTCGACCTGCCGCTCCACTTCACGAACATCCAGCGCGCGCTCCAGCTCTCGCGACAGTGGCTCACCGGCCGGCCGACGCCCAACCGCCAGGTGATGCTCATCACCGACGGGCTCCCGACCGCGCACTTCGAGGGCAGCGACCTCTTCATGCTCTACCCGCCGGACCCGCGCACCGAGCGCGCCACGGTGCGCGAGGCGATGCGGTGCAAGGAGGCGGGCATCACGATCAACGTGTTCCTGCTGCCCTCGTGGAGCCAGACCGAGGACGACGTGCAGTTCGCGCACCGCATGGCGGAATCGACGGGCGGCCGCGTGTTCTTCGTCGCCGGCCGCGACCTCGACCGCTTCGTGGTGTGGGACTACGTGAAGCGCCGGCGGTCGATCCTCGGGTGAGCGGACGCGAATCCCGCCGGATTCGTCCACGTTTCAGGCCTTGAACGCACCGCCGAGTCCGCATAGCGTTATCCGCTTGGGCAGGAGGCCCTCCACCATGATCCCCCACGCGCGCAGCACCCCCATGAGCGGAAACACCTCGACCTTCGACAACCCCACCCGGGCGTCCGACTACTTCGGCTGCATGACCTTCAGCGGCGACACCATGCTGAAGCGGCTGCCGAGCGACGTCTTCGCCAAGCTGCAGAAGACGATCTCGGAGGGCAGCGCGCTCGACCCCGCGATCGCCAACACCGTCGCGGTGGCCATGAAGGACTGGTCCATCGAGCACGGGGCGACGCACTACTGCCACTGGTTCCAGCCGCTCACGGGGATCAGCGCCGAGAAGCACGACGCCTTCCTGAGCCCGATGGCCGACGGCAGCGCCATCGAGAAGTTCTCCGGCAACCAGCTGATCGTCGGCGAGCCCGACGCCTCGAGCTTCCCCTCCGGCGGCATCCGCGACACCTACGAGGCGCGCGGCTACACCGCCTGGGACTGCACGAGCCCGGCGTTCCTCATGAAGAGCGCGTCCGGCATCGTCACGCTCTGCATCCCCACCGCCTTCGTCAGCTGGACCGGCGAGGCCCTCGACAAGAAGACCCCGCACCTGCGCTCCATCCAGGCGATGTCGAGGCAGGCGATGCGCATCCTGAGGCTCTTCGGCAGCGACGCGGGCGTCAAGCAGGTGCATGCCACCCTCGGCTGCGAGCAGGAGTACTTCCTGGTCGAGCGCGAGCAGCACGAGCAGCGCATGGACCTCGCCCTCACCGGGCGCACCATGGTGGGCGCCAACGCCCCGAAGGGCCACCAGCTCGACGACCACTACTTCGGCACCGTGCCCGACCGCGTCCTGGCCTTCATGGCCGAGGTCGAGGCGCGCCTCTTCGAGCTGGGCGTCCCGGTGAAGACCCGCCACAACGAGGTCGCCCCCAGCCAGTACGAGATCGCCCCCACCTTCGAGAACGCCAACATCGCCGTCGACCACCAGATGGTCACCATGCAGGTGCTCCGCGCGGTGGCGCGCTCGCACGGCTTCGAGTGCCTGCTCCACGAGAAGCCCTTCGCCGGGATCAACGGCAGCGGCAAGCACAACAACTGGTCGATGGCGACCGACACCGGCGTCAACCTGCTCGACCCGCGCGACGAGACCCACAACAACATGCAGTTCCTGGTGTTCCTGGCGGCGGTGATCCGCGCCGTGGACATGCGCACGGACCTGCTGCGGGCCTCGATCGCGAGCCCCGCGAACGACCACCGCCTCGGCGCCAACGAGGCCCCGCCGGCGATCATGAGCATCTTCCTCGGCGACATGCTGAGCGACATCCTCGACCAGGTCGAGAGCGGCACGCCCAAGAAGACCAAGTCGGGCGGCGCCCTCGACCTCGGCGCCAGCACCCTGCCCCAGATCCCGCGCCACGCGAGCGACCGCAACCGCACCTCGCCGTTCGCCTTCACCGGCAACAAGTTCGAGTTCCGCGCGGTGGGCTCCACCGCGAGCGTCGCCTGGCCGAACACGGTCCTCAACACGATCGTCGCCGAGAGCCTGGACTTCGTGGCGAGCGAGCTCGAGAGGAAGGCCGGGAAGCACCCGAGCCAGGCGAAGCTGGAGACGGCGGTGAAGGCCGTGCTCAAGGACGTGCTCAAGAAGCACCGCCGCGTCTGCTTCGACGGCGACGGCTACAGCGAGGCGTGGCACAAGGAGGCCGCCCGCCGCGGCCTGCCCAACCTGCCGAGCACCGCCGACTGCCTGGGGGTGTTCGCCTCGAAGTCCGCGAAGGACCTCTTCTCGAAGTACGGCGTCCTCAGCCCGCGCGAGCTCGAGGCCCGGCACGACGTCCTGGTGGAGCACTACAACACCGTGCTCGCCATCGAGGGCCGGACGCTGGTCCAGATGGTGCGCACGCAGGTGCTCCCCGCCGCGCTGCGCGCCCAGGAGGAGCTGGCCTCCGCCGTGAGCACCACGCTCGCCGCGGACGTCGACTGCGCCGACACGCAGGCGGAGCTCAAGTCCTACGTGTCCATGGTCGACGAGCTGCGGACCTCGGTGCGGGAGCTCGAGACGCTGGCCGCCAGGCACCACAAGGACGACGTCGCCGAGATGCGCTTCCTGCGGGACCACGTGGTCCCGTCCATGAACCGGATCCGCGCGGCCTGCGACGCGCTCGAGCGGGTCACCCCGGCGGACCTGTGGCCCATGCCCACGTACGCCGAGATGCTCCTGATGAAGTGACTCGGCGGGGGGCGTATACTGCGCCGCTTTCCCCCTTCGGGACCGCAGGAACGCCATCGCCATGTCAACCGAGACCACCGTCGTCGTCGAGCACGTCGGGCCCGCCCGCAAGCGCCTCCGCATCACCATCCCGGCCAGCGTCGTCGACGCGGGCCTCAAGGATGCCTACTCCTCGGCGCGCGCCGAGGCGCAGGTGCCCGGCTTCCGCCGAGGCACGGCGCCCATCGCGCTGATCGAGAAGCGCTTCGGCGCGGCGATCGTCGAGGACCTGCGGCGCAAGCTGCTGTCCGAGGCCTACGGCAAGGCGCTGCAGGACCACAAGCTGCAGCCGATCTCCGACCCCGAGGTCGACGAGAAGGCGGGCGAGCCCGAGGTCAGGCGCGGGACGCCGCTCGCCGTCACGCTCGACGTCGAGATCGTGCCCGACATCACGCTGCCGGCCCTCGAGGACGTCGAGGTTCGCCGTCCCGTGACCGACATCCCCGAGAAGCTCGTCGACGCGGAGGTCCGCGCGCTCGGCTACCGCTTCGGCACCCCGGGCCGCATCGACGGCCCCTTCCAGGCCCTCGACCGCATGGTCGGCCGCGCCGTCGTGCGCGTGAAGGGCGCGGCGAAGGACCCGTACTTCGAGGCCGACGAGTGCATGGTGGTCGTCCCCGACGCGGAGGACGCCGGCAAGGGCCAGGTGCTCGGCCTCATGTTCGACGACCTCGGGCCGAAGCTCGAGGGCCGCAAGGTCGGCGACGCCATCTCCCTGTCGACGAAGGGCCCCGCCGCCCACGAGCGCGAGGAACTGCGCAACGCCGACATCACGGTCGAGTTCACGCCCGCGCAGGCCGAGCGGATCGAGCCGTCCACGCCGGAATCCGTGGCCACCACGCTCGGCCTCGGCAGCATCGAGAACCTGCGCCAGCAGGTGCGCATGACCCTCGAGAGCCGCCGCGACCAGGAGCAGCGCTCCGCGATGCGCGAGCAGGCCGCCGAGTGGCTCGAGGGCAAGGTGAGCTTCGAGCTCCCCGAGAAGATGTCCGGCGCGCAGGTCGCACGCAACCTGGAGATGGCGCGCATGCAGTTCCTCTCGCAGGGGCTGGAGAGCGAGCAGGTCGAGCACCGGCTCGCGGAGATCCGCGGTGCCAGCGAGGCCGACACGCGCCGCCGCCTCAAGGTGTTCTTCATCCTCGCGAAGCTCGCGCAGGACCTCGGCATCGAGGTCGGCGAGGGCGAGATCAACGGCCAGGTCGCCCAGATGGCCCGTTCGCGCGGCATGCGCCCGGACCAGATGCGCGCGGAACTGCAGCAGTCGGGCCGCCTGAACGAGCTCGCGCTCTCGATCCGCGAGGCCAAGGTGCTCGACCGCGTGCTCTCCAAGGCCAAGGTCACCGACATCAAGGCCGAGGAGTGGAACGCCCTCGTGGCCGAGCGCCAGAAGGCGGCGGCCAAGGCGGCGGGCCGCGCCAGCTGACCGGCCATGTCGGCGCGCGCGACCGACCTGTTCTTCTGGCTCGGCATCGGCGTGCTTTTCGTCCTCGTGATCGGGGGCGGCGTGGCCATCATGTTGGCGCGCCGGAACGCGAAGGCGCCGGACACCGGGCCGCAGCAGCCGTTCACGCTCGAGGACCTGCGGCGCATGCTCGAGCGCGGCGAGATCAGCAAGCGCGAGTTCGACACCGCGCGCGACGCCATGATCCAGCGCACGCGCCAGCTCGCCGAGCGCGAGCGCCAGCGCCGCGGCGGCACCGACTGGGGCGGTTCCGGGAACGCGCGCCGATAAGGCCGCCGTTCGGCCTGTGCGGGTGCCTCGCGGCCGCGAATGCGGCCCGGGCGCGCCGGAATGGCATCTTGCTGGAGAGGACGCCCCGAGGCGTCGATAGACTCGGGACCATCGCCGGGGACCGATCCCCGGAACCCACCTGGAGAATGTCGTGACAGAGCCGCAGCCCAGCATGCCTCCCCGCCGCCCCGAACTGACGGCAGCCAGCGGCGGGCCGCGGCGCACCGGCCGCGACGGCTTCGGCGACGGCTTCGGCCAGGGCGGCGGACCGGGCGGCGGCGGACCCGCGGGCGGAGGCCCCGGCGGCACGGGCGGAGGTTCCGGCGGCGACGGCGGCTTCCGCGGCAAGAAGGTCACGACGTGCAGCTTCTGCGGCAAGACGAGCCGCGAGGTCGGCCCGATGGTCGAGGGCCCCAACGACGTCTACATCTGCACCAACTGCACCGACCTCTGCGGCAACATCTTCAAGCAGGAGCGCCGCCGCGTCAGCGGCAGCCGCCCGCAGCTGGGGCAGATCCCCTCGCCCCGGCAGATGAAGGAGTTCCTGGACCAGTACGTGATCGGCCAGGAGACGGCCAAGCGCGCGCTCGCGGTCGCCGTGCACAACCACTACAAGCGGCTGTCGCAGCTCGACAACGAGCAGGCGCCGGTGGAGCTCGACAAGTCGAACGTGCTGCTGATCGGCTCGACCGGCACCGGCAAGACGCTGCTCGCGAAGACGCTGGCGCGCATCCTGAACGTGCCGTTCGCCATCGGCGACGCCACCACGCTCACCGAGGCGGGCTACGTGGGCGAGGACGTCGAGAACCTGCTGCTCAAGCTGCTGCAGGCGGCCGACTTCGACCTCGAGAGCGCCCAGCGCGGCATCATCTACATCGACGAGATCGACAAGATCGGCAAGACCAACCAGAACGTGTCGATCACGCGCGACGTCAGCGGCGAGGGCGTGCAGCAGAGCCTGCTGAAGATGCTCGAGGGCACCACGGCGAACGTCCCCCCGCAGGGCGGGCGCAAGCACCCCGAGCAGCAGTACATCCAGATGGACACGACCAACATCCTGTTCGTCTGCGGCGGCAGCTTCGAGGGGATCGAGGACATCGTGCGCAAGCGCGTGGGGCGCAAGCGCATCGGCTTCTCGTCGGAGGCGCAGCAATTCGAGGACAAGGTCGCCGAGCGCTCGGCGATGATCGCCCAGGTCACCCCCCGACGACGTGCTCGAGTTCGGCATGATCCCCGAGCTCGTCGGCCGGCTGCCGATCCTCTGCCCGCTGCACCCCCTGTCCCGCGAGGCGATGGTGCAGATCCTCACCGAGCCGAAGAACGCGCTCATCAAGCAGTACCAGCACATGTTCAGCCTGGAGGGCGCGCGCCTGGAGTTCACCCCCGACGCGCTCGAGCTGATCGCCGACCGTGCCCTCTCGCGCAACACCGGCGCGCGCGCCCTGCGCGCGGTGGTGGACGAGATCATGATCGAGCTCATGTACCACCTGCCCGAGCTCGACAACACCAACGCCGTCTACACGATCGACGCGCGAAGCATCGAGCGCGGCGTGCCGCTCCACCAGCTCCGCCGCCGCGAGCGCGAGAGCGCCTGACGGGCGGCACGGTGGCGGGCCGTCCGGACATGGCTGCGAAGGCCCGCCCGGACGCCGCGTCGCTGCTGCCGCGCGCCCGGGACATCGCGCGCCTCGACGGCCGCGAGGCCCGCATGGAGGCGTTCGCCGCGATGTGGTGGGACGCCTTCGCCGCGCATGGCACCAGCTGGGCCGGCTTCTACGTCGACATGCCGGGCGAGCCCGACGACCGCCGCATGGTGCTCGCCGCGCGCCGCCCGAAGCCCGCGTGCTCGCCGATCGGGATCCATGGCGCGTGCGGCCAGTCCTTGGCGGCGGCGCGGACCCTGGTGGTGCGCGACGTCGCCGAGCTCGGCGCGGGGTACATCGCCTGCGACCCGCGCGACCGGAGCGAGCTGGTCGTGCCCTGCCTCGACGCCGACGGGCGCGCCTGGGGCGTGTTCGACGTCGACAGCCACGACGTGGCCAACTTCGACCGCCGCGACGCGGACTGCTGCGCGGCGCTCCTGGTGGCCGCGGGACTGTCCGCGCGCGCCCCCGACCTCCGATAACACGAAATCGGTGCCAGGAACCCCTGTCCCCATTTCGGGGACCGAAAGAGGGACAGGGGTTCCTGGCACCATTTTCCCCTCCCTTGCGGCCCCCGCCGGGCCTTCGTATCCTTGTCGATCTTCGCCCCAGCCAAGGGGCGACCCACAGCGAAGGATCCGACCATGCCACGCGTCTGCCATTTCACCGGTGCCAAGACCTCTTCCGGCAACACCCTCAAGATCCGCGGCAAGGCGAAGTACCTCGGCGGCGTCGGCCTGAAGACCACCTCGGTCAAGAAGCGCACCTTCAAGCCGAACCTGCAGACGGTGGAGACGGTGGAGAACGGCACCCGAAAGCGCGTGAAGGCGTCCGTCCGGGCCATCCGCGCGGGCCTCGTGGTCAAGCCCGCCAAGCGGGCCTACACCTACACCCGCGAGAAGCGTGCGGGCGCCTGAGCCGGGGTCGCATCACAAGCGCCGGAATTCGTTGACTTGCCCCGAGCGCGTCCTAGACTCCGGCGCATCGCCGGATCGTCGTCGCGGCGCCGTGCCGCGCGCATGACGCACCGCGCCCCTCGGGGCGCACAACGTGGCGCAGGACGCGCCTGAACGAACGACCGTGCCCCACTCGCTCGGACAATCCGACCGGGATCTCGTCCTCGACGCCACCGACCTGGCGGCGCTCATCGGCGAGCACGTGCAGCTGAAGCCCAAGGGCCGGGAGCACGTCGGGCTGTGCCCGTTCCACGACGACCGCTCGCCGTCGATGACCGTGGTCACCCACAAGGGCGCCGGCTTCTACAAGTGCTTCTCCTGCGGCGCGGCGGGGAACGCCATCGACTTCATGATGAACTACCACAAGATGGAGTTCATCGACGCGCTGCGCGCACTGGCGCAGCGCGCGGGCATCGAGCTCCGGCAGGCGCGCCCCGACGAGGGC
>JBEITQ010000110.1:0-6648 GCA_040374835.1 Phycisphaeraceae bacterium
ACTCCCACCATCCGTCCATGTACGACTCGCCCAGGCCCAGCGAGCCGTCGCCGACCACGCGGTCGTAGAAGCCGTCGTCGCGCACGCGGATGTCCCACGGGCGTTCGCCGTTCACCCGAACGTCCGCGGCGCCGAGGATGCGTTCGCAGAGCTGCCGGGCGCCCATTCGGGGAAACCTAGGACGGCGGGCCCCATGCGCGGAAGGGGACGGATGCGCGAAGTCCGAGCGGCGGGGTCGCGGCGCTCGTCTACCGCGTCGATCGGCCGTCGCCCGCCGCCACCGGCGCCGACGGGACCTCGAGGATGACCTCGCGGACCTCGGTCCCGTTCCGCACGACGGTCGGCTGCGTGACCGGCGCCCCGTCGACGGCGAAGGCGAGCATCCCGCCCTTCGGCACGATGAGCTCGAGGTGGTCGTTCAGGTCGAAGCGCTCGTCCTTGGAGGTGCCCGTGGCGACGGTGCGTCCGGCCTCGTCTCGGGCCTCGACCCGGCGCGCGACGCGGCGCTTGGTGGCCGGGTCTCGGACGGCGACTCGGATGACCTTCATGCCCGCCGGCACCGGCGCCGCCTTGCCGGCGTAGCGGTCGGTCACGTCGACGACGCGCGCCTGCGGGCGCGTGGGGTCGAACACGTAGGGAAACTCCATGCCCGACTGCCGCCAGGTGACGGCGTAGATGGCGTGCTCCGGCTTCGAGCGGTCCTGGCCGCTCGCGCGGCCGACGAACCAACCCTGGTCGAGCTCGTCGCCGGTGGGCTCGGCGGCGCCCGTGAAGCGCCAGCGCGTGCCGTCCCAGACCTCCACCCACGAGTGGTTGCCGGACCCGTCCATCCACATCGGGACGCCGACGAACCGCGCGGGGATGCCCACCGAGCGGCACGCGTCGATCAGGAGGATCGAGAGGCCCGAGCAGCTGGCGATCCCCGACCCGATCGACTCGCTTGGCGACTGGTCGGAACGCTTGCGCTCGGTCGAGTAGCGCACCTTGAACTCGGGGAAGATCCGCTGGTTGAGGCGGACGGCGGCGAGCGCGGGGTCACGAAGGCCCTCGACCATGAGCAGGCAGCGCGCACGGAGCGTGGGGAACCACAGCTCGCGCGTCTCGCTCACGCTGGCGTAGGGCAGGATGGCGTCGAGGTAGGTGTCCCGGTCGACGGAGGCGCTCCAGGGTGCCGTCGTCCAGGCGGTGTATGCCCCGTCGACGTGGGCCAGCAGGAACGCCGCGTCGAGCGAGCGCAGGTCCGCGTCGGGCATCCGCGCCAGGAGCCACTCGAGCGAGTCGCGCTGCGCGCCGGGGACGCGCGCGAGGGCCGCCTCGAGCTCGGCGCGGTTGGCACCGGCGGCCTCGAGCGCGCGGGAGAGGGGCGTGGCCGACTCGGGGTTTGCCGCCGCTGCTGCCGTCGTGCCGTCGACCGGCCCGCGCGCGGCCGTCGCGATTGCCGGCGCCGCCGGAAGCAGCAGGGCGACGGCAACAAGCAGTCGAGCGGCTGCGCAGGTGGACATCGACTCAGGGTACCGCTCGCCCTGCGGATCCTGGATGGAGCGCAGGAAGCGGAACTTGAGGCAGGAGCGGCATTGGCCTCGCGCGATGGGTGCGCCGAGGGGCCGGCCTATCGGGTGCGTCGGCGGCGCGCAAGTGCGGTGCCGAAGAGCGCAACCACCGCCGCACCGCCAGGACCCGGGATCGGGGTGATGTCGCGGACCTGGAACGCGCTGAGCGATGGAGCGTTGGACCCGGACGAGTTCATGGTGAACGTACGCGTCACGCCGCTCGCGGTGAAGGTGCCGATCACGTACTGCCCAAGGCCGCCGCTGGCATTGGTGGTGTTCGGGTCGAGGGTCACCGAATTGCCGGCGGTGAACGTGGTGTCTCCGATGATGGTGTCGTACGGGTTGCCCGCATTCGAGGGATTGCTGGTCCAGATCTGCAGCTGGTACTGGTTGCCGACCGTCAGGCCGCCGAGGGTTGCCGTGATCGTCACGGGGTTGTCCGCTCCGCCCGCGGATCCGAGCAGGGTCTTGTATCCGCTGCTGAGGTTCGAGAAGGGGGTAGATGCACTGCCCAGGGAGTTGCTGCCCCACAGGATGCCGGGCGACTCCGTGAATGCGACGCTTCCCACGGTCACCGACTGGGGACCGTTGATGGGGAAGGCATATGACGCGAACGTCACGGTGTTGACGGTGGCCGAGGACACGCCGGACGCGCCGACGTTGTACGCGTACAGCAGGGTGCCGGACGTCGACACGTCGCTGTCGCCCGATACGGTCGTCGCCGATCCCCAGGTGATCAGGGGCGGGGGCCCAGCCTCGGCCAGGGCGGCAAGCGACGCCGCCAGGGCAACCCCGGTGATCGACGACATCCCAAACGCTGGACGGACAGATGCCACTGGACGCATTTGGAAGCACTCCTCTGGAACGAACGGACGTACAGCGTCCCGCGCTCGGCGGGGGACACGCTCCACACCCATGCCTAGAAACGCAATCCCCGGTTCGGACCCATCACGGATCTTGCGCGGATTCCGAAGATCGATGCCCTCGACGGGGCCGGCCGCGAAGGCGAGGCCGTGGCGGAGGGCTCACGCCGTGCCGGGCCGGACCGCCGAGATGCCGCAGATCGGGCAGTCCTCGAGGAAGTCGCGGAAGGGGGCCGGGTCGGCCCCCGGCGCGACGTGCGCGTCGACGAAGCGGAAGTCGGCGAAGCCGACCTCCTCGAACACCTCGCGGTAGGTCGCCGGCGGGATCCAGAAGTTGTCGAAGATGCAGGCGTCGCCGGTGGCCGGCTGGATCGACCATGTGATGGACGATCCCTCGCGCTGCGGCTTCTCGATGTAGCGCAGGAAGCTGAACTCGGGGTAGTAGCGGTACCGGCTGGGCGCGGTGCGCGGGTTGTCGTTGACCCCGCAGAGCCGGCCGCCGGGCCGCAGGTTGCGGAACGCCGACTCCGCCATGCGCCGCAGCTGCACGCGGTCCTGCGCGTAGTTGAAGAGGTACGCCGCCATCACCACGTCGAACTCGCCGAGGCCGCGCACCTCCGCGGCGTCCGAGACCGAGTAGGTGATCCCGCGCGGCCGTGCCGATTCCGCGCGCTGCGCGAGCTCGATCATGCCGCCGGAGAGGTCGACGCCGTGGACGCGCGACGCACCGCGGTCGGCCAGCATGCGGGCGTAGATGCCGTCGCCGCAGGCAAGGTCGAGCACGGACCGGCCGCGGACGTCGCCCATCAGCCCGAAGAGCGTCGGCTGCTCCACCTCGACGCGCCACGGCAACTGCTTGGATGCGGCGTACTCGTCGGCGATTGCGTCGTATTCGGCCATGGGGTCGTGTCCGGACGCTAGTCCATGGGTACGGACCGGTCGGCGGCCGCACCGTGGCGCTGCGCCGGCTGAGCCGCTGCCAGCCGGCGGAACCATCGACTGGCCCGCACCGGGCCGCCGGGCGCCGTAAGTCGATCAAGCGCAGTTGCTTGCGTCGCATTTGCCCTCCCGGACCCGCCCGGGCTTCTTGAGCGACATTCAGATCGCGCGCGAATCCGCGGACTCCGGATCCACAAATACGCGATAAGTCAGGAAGCGACGTTCCTTCCCAGAATCGGTCCCGGCACCTGGCCCTCGGCGGGCCATGGCGCCGAGGCCCATGGAGGCTCTCACGTGACGCCAATTCTCGCAGACATGTCAACGACGATGCGTGCCCTGAACGCCGGGCTGTCCATGGAGGGGGTCACGATGTACCTCTTCTGGCTGTCCACCGTGGCGATGGGCGCGGGCGCCCTGTACTTCTGGCTGCAGCGAAAGACCGTGCAGGTGCAGTACCAGACCGCGATGACCGTGGCCGGCATCATCTGCGCCGTCGCGGCCTTCCACTACTGGCGCATGAGCGGCATCTACCTCGAGGGCGTTGCCAGCCTGTTCGACTCCAGCGGCCAGCGGATCGCGGGCGCGACCATCAAGCAGTTCCCGACGGCCTACCGCTACATCGACTGGCTGATCACCGTGCCGCTGCTCGTCATGGAGTTCCCGCTGCTCCTGAACCTGGGCAAGAAGGGCTCCGAGCTCTTCAAGGGCCTCGTGTTCTGGTCGCTGGTGATGCTGGTGACCGCGTGGGTGGCCGAGGAGAGCCCGACCGGCAGCCAGCAGTGGTGGACGTGGTACGTCGTGAGCTGCGGCTCGTGGCTCTACATCGTCTACATGCTGTTCACCAAGGTCACCGAGGCGATGGAAGCGGCTCCTCCGAGCATCCAGAGCAGCCTGAAGGCGATGCGCCTCTTCGTGACCATCGGCTGGGTGATCTACCCCGTGGGCTTCCTGATGGCCCTCGGCGGAACCAACGGCGAGAGCTGGCGCGAGGTCTGCTACAACGTGGCGGACGTCATCAACAAGGTCTTCTTCGGCCTGGTCTGCTACCAGGGCGTGAAGGGCCTCGGAGAGCGCGCCTGACCGCATCGGCCTGAAGCATTGACCTCCGCCCCGCCCCCCGCCGCCGTGCGCGAGCACCCCGCCGGGGTGCTTGCGACGGCGGCGGCGGCGGGGCGCGTCTTTGGTGGCCCGCGCACGTTCCCCTGGGTGATGCTGGCGATCGCCGCCGGGGCCGGGCTCCTGGACCATGCATGGACGGCGGCCGCCGCGCCGTGGCCATTCATCGTTGCGCTGTGCGCGTTCGGCATGCCGCACGGCGCGGCCGACTGGACGGTCTCGGCACGGCTCTCCGGCCGTTCCGGCGCCTGGTCGCGGCTGGCGGGATTCGCCGGGTACCTCGCGATGATGCTCGCGAGCCTGGCCGTGATCATGTGGCAGCCGGGCGTGGCGGCGCTGCTGTTCCTCCTGCTGACGGTCTTCCACTTCGGCATGGCCGACGCGACGGCCGTGCTGGCCGACGACGACGGTCCCGTCGCGCGCTGGGGACTGGTGCTCGGCCGCGGCCTGCTCCTGCTCTCGACGGCGTTCGCGGCCCATCCGCAGGAGGCGTGGGAGCCCTTCGCGCGGATCGGCACGGCGCTCTCCCCGTCGGCCTCGCCGTGGCAGCCGGGGATCGCGGTCCTCCGTGACCTGGCGGCGGTGGGCGTGGCGGCCGGTGCGGCGCTGGCCGCGTGCAGCGCGGTCGCGCGCATCCGCGCGGGCCATGCGCGCGAGGCCGCGCTCGACCTGGCCGAGCATGCGTTGGTCGCGACGCTGGCCGCGGCGGCGGATCCGCTCTTTGCCGTGGGCTGCTTCTTCCTGGGCGTCCACGCCTTCCGGCACTCGCGGCGGCTGGCCTGCACGCGGTGCGTGATCGAGGCGCCGCACGCGCAGTCATCGCAGGGCAGGCCGGCGGCGCCCCGGTCCGGGCTGGTCGGTCGCCTGCTTCGCGTGCACGTCGCCAGCCTGCCGCTCATGTGGCCGACCGCCGCGTGCCTTGCGGTCCTCTGCTGGCTGATCGGCGGCGCGGACGCGCGCACGCTGGCGGACGCGAGCATCGCGTTCTACATGATCACCACGCTGCCGCACCACCTGCTGGGCCTGCGCCTTCCGAGGCCCGACATGCCTCCCGCGAAGCGTGCCGCCTGACGCGGGTGGCTCCCGCGCTATCTTCCGGCGATGAAGTCCCCCGCGCTGCAACGCGTGCTCGAGGCGGCGGAAGGGGTACAGCGTGCGTTCGTGCCGCTGCTCGCTTCCGTGGGGCTTGCGCGTCCGCGCATGAGCGAGCTGCGGGAGCGGCTGGGGCTCGACAAGTCGGTGGCCAGCCGCATGGCGCGCGCGCTGCGCGCCGGCGACGCCGGTGCGGCGATGCGCGACCTGCCCGGAACCGACATGCTGGAGCGCGTCGTGGCGCGTTGCGAGGGGATGGATGGCGACGCCTCGACGGTCGCGGGAGCGCGCTCGGCCGTCCGGGCGCTCGACGAGGCGATCAAGGCGTTCCCCGGGGATCGGGCCTCGCTTGCCTCGGCCGTCGCGGGCGGCGGACCCGCCGGCGAAACGGCATCGGCGCCCGACCGGCCGGCGTCCCCGGCCCGGCTGCGGGCGGCGCGGCGCGGGGCGTACGACGCGCTGCTCTTCGCGCAGGGCATCTCGCGCGAGACGACGTCGTGCATCACGATCCTCGGCCCGGGCAGCAAGCCGGGAATGCTGGACCAGGCGATGGTGATCTCGACCACGGGGCTGCGTCGGCTCCGGCGCGGGAACCCCTACGCGGTGCTGAGCCTGCAGGGGCACCCGAGCTCGAGCGAGGGCTACCGCCGGACCACGCTCGCGGGCGTTCCGATCGAGGATGATCCGTCGGTGGCGCTGATGCCGGAGTTCTGCTCGCCCGCCGCGGCGCAGCTGCGGCTCGAGCGGCGCGGGAGGTTCCACTCGCTCGTGCTCGACGCGACGGTGCCGCCCTTGGACGAGCCGATGGACCTTGCCTACGGCGTCGTCAACCCGAACTTCGAGTCGGCGCGCGCGACCCCGGACAACGCGTGGACGATGACCTCGTACGTGGTGTCGCGCCCGTGCCGGCTGCACGTCCGCGAGGTGCTGGTGCACCGCGACACCTTCCGCGCGTCCGCGCCCGAGGCGGTCTTCACGGTCGAGACGGTGCCGTCGGAGCGCCCCGAACAGGCGGGACCCGACCGCAGCGGCCGCGGGTTCGTGGAGCACGGCGCGGGGTTCGTGCCGATGGGTCGCGGATTCGCGAC
>JBEITQ010000228.1:0-2803 GCA_040374835.1 Phycisphaeraceae bacterium
ACTGCTTCTCGAGCTCGCGCTCGGGGCTGCCTCCCGGGCCCTGCCGCACCATCACCGCGAGCGTGATGGCGCAGGCGATCGCCGGGCCGCCGAACGCGAGCATCCGCACGCCGCGCCGCCACGCGCGCGACCACTGGAGGCGCGAGGTGATCCCCTGCGCGTCGGGCACGCGCCGCCGCCACCACTCGACCGCCGCATGCAGCATGGTGAGCCCGACGAGCGCCCAGAGCACGCGGTTCAGGACCAGCGCACCGCGGTCCAGCTCGAGCGCCCCGAAGTCGGTCCACGTGAGCCCGCCCCAGAGGTGCCAGTTGAACACCCAGTTCATCCATCCGCGCTGGACGCACCAGCCGGTGACGATCAGCGCCGCAAGGCCCGCGCCGTAGACGGCATAGCGGTTGCGGAACAGGCTCCAGACGAGCGTCAGGAAGCACATCCAGGCGAACAGCGTGGCCGAGAGCAGGGCGCCCCAGCCGATCACGAACGGCGTGAGCGACGGCATCAGGAAGATGCCCGACTCGAATCCCTGCACGACGAGGGCCACCGCGAGCGCCAACCAAACTGCCCCGAGCAGCGCCAGCACCACGGTCGCCGCGCACGCGAGCATGCGGCCGAGCACGATCGGCGCAAGCGACGCGGGGCTCGCATTCACGATCGCCGCGATGCGCGAGCGGTCGTCGCGCGCCAGGCTCTCCGTGAAGTAGTAGAGGACCATCAGCACCGAGAGCAGCGTGACCGTGTTGTAGGTCTCGGCCGCGAAGGTGCCGGCGGACGTGAGGTTCGGGGTGTCGAAGGCGCCCGGCGTGTAGACGGCGCCGATGCACTGGATGACGATGAGCGGAATGAAGACCCAGAGCCCCGGCGAGCGGCGAAGCTCGCGTGCCTCGGCGCGGAAGGCGTCGGCCATCGCGGCCAGCGCGCCGACCGCACCCTGCGTCATGCCGAGCGCGGCCAGCGGCGCGTGGGTGCGCGGGCGCGCTTCGGCGGCCTGGCGTGCCAGGTCCGACGCCGAGATGATCCGGCGGCGCGCGGCCTCGGGCACCTCGTACGGCGCGCGCATCCGGGCCTGCTCGCGCCAGGCCGCCAGCGCCAGGGCCGCTGCGCCCGCCGACGGGACCAGGAGCCGCTGGGCAACCATCAGGCCGTCGAGCGACAGCGGGTTCGAGTTGTAGAAGGCCGCGCCGCGGTCGACCTTGAGCCATGTCTCGTCGAGCCACCGGAAGCCGGTGATGTCGACCGCCTGCAGGATGCGGTTTCCCCAGTGCGGCAGCCACTCCGGCGCGAAGCTCCACAGGAAGAAGAGGTTCGCGAGCAGGATGGCCACGGGCAGCGCGAACACCAGCACCGCCTGGCGGGTGACCGCGCCGATCGCGAAGCTCATGGCCCCGAGCGAGAGCATCGGCAGGAGCACGAAGAGCGCCATCGGGCGCGCGTAGTTCACGAGCGAGAAGGGCCCGCGCATCTTCTCCGGCTCGGCCAGCGGGTACAGCTCGAAGAAGCCCACCTGCATCACGAGGTGCACCAGCACGATCGCCGAGTAGACGATCGCGATCCCGAGCCACCGCCCGACTACGTACTGGCCTGGCGAGAGGCCCGTGCTGCCGACGATCGGCATGACGCGCAGCGCGTCGTCCTCGCTGGGGGCGTTGCCGAAGGCGGTGCACGCGAAGAACACGTAGAAAAGGGTGAAGACCAGGATGTCGCCGTAGGCGAGGTTGAACTCGCTGTTCAGGTGCGCCCGCTCCCCGCCGGCGACGCCGCTCCCGCTGCCGATCGTGACGGTGCCGGCGGCGAAGCCCCAGGTCAGGAAGAGCAGGATGGCCAGGAACACCCAGAGCGACGGGCGTCGCCAGGCGGTGCGGACCTCGAGCAGCGCGAGCGTCAGGGCGCGGTTCATCGTCGTGGCTCCCGGGGGTGGGTTAGGCGGCGGAAGCGGCGCGCGTGGCGGAAGCGGCGCGCGAGGCGTCGGCGGCGCGCGTGGCGTCGGCGGCGCGGCTCTCGTCCATCACGCCGAAGTAGACGTCCTCGAGCGTGGCGGGCACCGGCATGAAGCCCTCGGGCTCGGTTCCCGCGGCGCCCTGCACGCGGGTGCGGAACATCGAACCCTCGACGAGCACGGCCTGCGTCACCCGGTGCGAGGCGCGGATGCGCTCGAGCGCCTCAGGGGCGACGATTCCCTCGAACACTCGGCCCTCGAGCGCCCGGCGCGCCTCGGAGGTGCCGCCCGTGGTCACGCAGCGTCCGCCGCGGATCACCGCGAAGCGTGGGCAGAGCGTGGCGATGTCCTCGACGATGTGCGTCGACAGCAGCACGATGCGGTCGCGGCCGAGCTCGGCGAGGATTCGGTAGAAGCGCTGCCGCTCCTCGGGGTCGAGGCCCGCGGTCGGCTCGTCGACGATCACGAGGCGCGGGTTGCCGGCGATCGCCTGCGCGATGCCCAGGCGCTGGCGCATGCCGCCCGAATAGGTGCGCACCTTGCGCTTGGCGGCGTCGGCCAGGTTCACGCGCTCCAGGAGCTCGGCGACCAGCGCCTTGCGGCCCTGCGGAGCATCCACGCCCTTCAGCCGCAGCAGGAAGTCGAGCATCTGCGCCCCGGAGAGCGACGGGTAGAAGCCGAAGTCCTGGGGCAGGTAGCCCAGTCGGCTCCACACCGCGCGCGGGTCCTTCACGATGTCCGTGCCGTCGAGCGTGACGGAGCCGCCCGTCGGCTCGAGCAGGCCCGCCAGGATGTTCATGAGCGTCGACTTGCCGGCGCCGTTCGGGCCGAGGAGGCCGAAGAGGCCTTCGGGGATCTCGAGCGAGA
>JBEITQ010000077.1:0-8379 GCA_040374835.1 Phycisphaeraceae bacterium
GCGGGGGGGGGGGGGGGGGGGTGGGGGGCCGGGTGGGGTCCCCCCCCCCCCCCGGCCCCCCCCCCCCCCCCGCGGCCGGGGCCCGGGGGGGGGGGGGGGGGGGGGGGGCCCGCGCCCCCGGCCCCCCCCCCCCCCGCCCAGAGCGCGGCCACGGCCAGTGCGCCTGCCGCCACCCGACCCGTCGTCCGCGTTCGCGTCGTTCGCATGGCCGGCTCCCTCAGGCGATGGTGATGTTGACGACCGCCAGCCCGTTGACCGCGACCGTGCCGTTGTCGGCCACCGTGCCGCTCGCGACGGCCGATGCCTGGCCCGACGTCCGGCGCACGTAGGCGCGGTTGGTGAAGGCGCAGTAGGTGCGGTCGTGGGTCACGGCGTACATCGCCGCACCGACCACGCTGCCGTCGCCGTCGAGTTCCCATTCCTCCTCGCTCGAGATCTGCCCGTCGATGCCGAACCCGTCGTCGTCGACGTTGGCGCCGATGCGCCCGCTGACCTTCACCTTCCGCTCGAGCGATCGGTACGTGGCCGTGCCCGACACGGTCCGCGAGTCGAGCGCGGCGCCGGCGTTCCCGAGCGAGCTGCATGCCCCCGCCACGCTCATGCTGCCGCTCACCGTGCATCCCTGGCGGGCCGCGCAGGTGAGCCCGAGCTCGACCATGGCGCCCCCGACCGCGGCAAGCGACACGATGCGCGGGCAGGGAATCCCGAGGCCGACCCACTCTTCGCGCACCAGGACGTCCTGCGACGCATTGACGCGCCGTGCGAGCGACCCCGTGGACCAGAAGTGGCTCACGCCGTCGAGCGCGATGCTCGCCTCGGCGTGGCCGGGCATGGCCAGCGCCGAGGTCGACCAGGTCCAGCGCGTGCCGTTCACCGACGTGACCTGGTTGACGAGGCTGAACGGCGTCCTCGGCAGGAGCTTCTCCTGCGTCGTGGCCGACCAGACGCCCGGCCCGCAGTCACAGCTGCACGGTCCCGAGGGGCGCTCGGGGTCGTAGCAGGGCCGTTCCAGCGTGGTCGGGCACGGATGGGCGGGCGTGCTCCCGCAGGGCTGGTGCCCCGGTGCGATCACCTGCGCCTGCGCCGGTCCGGTCGCGGCCCCGGCCGCGATCGCCGCCACGGTCCAACGCGCCATGCGCGCGATCCGGCCCCCCTTCAGACGGTTCAGTCGAGCCATGCGTTCACCCGGTCCTTTCGTGTTCCCTTGCGGCGTGCCGCGCAGGCCGGCACGCGGATGAACCTACCGCTGCCCCGCGGCGCCTCCTCCGGAATCCGCCCTTTTTCCGACCGCCGTAGCATTCCGGCGACGCCCCGGTAGCTCAACTGGATAGAGCAGCCGCCTTCTAAGCGGCAGGTTGAGGGTTCGAGTCCCCCCCGGGGTGCTTCGCGCGCCGGCGCGGCACCGCATGCGGCTGATCGCCTCCCCCGTCTACCGCGCCTTCCCGGAGCTGGACTCGTTCAGCGACGTGCAGTGCCGCGAGTTCACCGTGCGCGCGCGCGGGTCGTGGCGGCGGCGCGCCGTGGTCGGCGCCGTGCGCGCCGTCGTCTCGGTGGCCGCCGTGCCCGTCACCGTGTGGATCGTCGCCGTGACGGTCGGGTCGGCGATCGGCCTGCGCGGCGCCTCCCACCCATGGGAGCTCGCGCCGGTGCTCCTGGCGGGGTTGCTGGCGGGCGGCGCGACATGGCTCCTGTCCGGCGACCTCTTGCTTCGCCTCGCCATCCGTCGCATGATGCGCATCGGCGGCACGTGCCAGGGATGCGGATACGTCCTGGTGGGGCTTCCGGTGTCCGCATCGATCGACGTCACCTGCCCAGAATGCAGCGAACGCACCTCGCTCGAGCGCGCCCGCGCGCATTGCGTTCCCGATGCCTCCGGGCAGCTTCGCTTCCTGCCGTCGTCGGACGTGCAGGTGGCGCCGGTCTCGTACTGGACGAAGCGTCGCGCGCGTGCATGGGCCCGACGCGTCGCATGGACCGCGGCCGGCGTGGTCGGCGTCGTGCTGCTCGTGCTCATCGTGCACGAACTCCGCATCCGCTGGAACGAGTCGACGGCACGCGCCCGGCTCGGCGCGATGCCGTCGGCGGAGGCTTGGATGGGACGCCTGGCCCCGCCGTCGGCCGCCGAACCGGGGCCAAACGCGCTCGAGCTCCTGCTCGGATTCGAAGCGCAGGTGCAGGCATTGCGCGACGAGCCGTTCGCGGAGTTCATCACGCGCGTCGCGTCGTTCGCGAGCAACCCCGGCGGCGACGACACCGTCGCCGAATGGGAGCGGTGCCGCCGCGCGGTGATGATCGCGCGGTCGAAGGGACTGCTTGCGTTCGCCGATGCGTTGGCCGATTGCCCGCGGACCGACCCGCGGCGCGACGACGACCTTCGGCGCAGCGGCAACCCGACGCTCGAGGAGTGGTGGCAGCTCAACCAGCCGTACCTGCCCGCGCTCTCCGCGCTGCGCCAGCTGTCGCTTGCGCGCGCGCGCACGGGTGCCGCGGGCGGCGACGATGCCGAGGTCCTCTGCGGCGCGAAGGGCCTGATCGCCTCGGTACGCCTGCGGCACGCGGTGATGCCCCCGACGTTCTGGAACCACCCCGCCGGCGTCCTGGGCACGTCCGGCGACGTGATCCGCGCGATCCGCCGCTCGGGCGGCGAGGCGGCCGCCGCGGAACTCGCCGCGGCGGTGCGCGCCGCCTCGTGGCACCCAGGCCCGGCGCTGGTCGAGGAGTTCGCGGTGCAGGCGGTGCAGTCGGAGGTCTGCGCGCTGCATTCCTCCGCCAGTGCCATGCGCTGGGGGCCGCTGACCGCCGACCCGCGGCTTTCCTGGTACTTCGGCTTTGCGAGGCAGTCGTCGCGGATCGCCGGCTGGCTGCCGCCCTCCTTCGACGCCGGGTGGGATGCGGCTGCCACACAGTTCGGTCCCGCCATGCGTGCCTCGCTCGCCGAGCCGTCCGAGGGACGCTCCGCGCCCAGGCCCACCGACCTGATCTCGTTCGCGATGGCCTCCGGGATGTGCTCGGGGCCGTCGCACTGGCACGAGGTGCTCGAGCTGCGCGCATTCGAGACGATGCTGGCCGTCGAGCGGTACCGGCTCGTGCACGGCCGGCTACCCGAGCGGCTCGAGGAGGTCTGCCCGCAATTCCTCGATCGCCTGCCGAAGGACCCGTGGTCGAACGGTCCGCTGGCCTACGACCGCGTGGACGACGGGCCCGACGGCGCCGGCTACCGGCTGCGGTCGATGTTCGCTTCGGGGACCGAGGCGTCGAGCGTGCCGGACGCGGGATGGGTGGTGGTGCCGGCGCCCTCGTGCGGCGCGCCGCCGCCGGCGTCCGCTTCCTCGCCGTCCGGGGAAGGCGCCGCGGACGCCCCCGGGAACTGAGCCTTCGTCAGCGCCACGGCGATGTTGCGCAGGATGCGCGCGCGCCGCGCGTCGGGGCTTGCGTGGCGCGGCGCAGGCACCACGACGCGCACCGGCAGCGTTCCGAGCGCGAGCGCATGCCGCACGCCGCGGCGCAGCACCGCCGGCGAGCATTCGGCGAGTCCCCATCCCGCGGGCACCTCGCGCGCGCGCACCACGCCGGCCGCGGCCAGCACCCACAGTTCGTCGGCGAGGCGCCAGCGCGCAATCAGGTTGAACTTGGTCTGCCCGTGCAGGCGCTCCTCGACCTTCGCCAGCTGCCGCAGCACACGTCGGTAGGGGAGCAGCCGGCTGCGCTCGAAGTCCCATGCCGCACCCTGCTCGAAGAGCGCGTCCTCGTCGCGACGCAGGTGCGGCTCGTGCACCGGGATGAGGTCACGCTCGATCTCGGCCTTGCGCCCGAGCAGCCGCTCGCGCTCGGCGACCAGGTCGTCGACGCGCAGGTCGTCGCGCAGGAAGTCCGCGCGCGAGGCCTTGCACTCGATGACCACGGTGCGCGGGCCGTCGGGCATCCAGCCCGCGGCATCGACGCGGAACCGGGCGACCGGGCAGGGCACCTCGTGCGCGACGGCCCGGCAGCCCATGGACAGGAGCCACGAGGCCGCGAGTTCCTTCAGGCCGAGGTGTTCGCGGGTCTCCATGCCTGGCGTGCGGTGCGGCGGTCGCCGCGCATGGCTCAGGCCGATTCGCGCTTCATGACCTCGTGCATCTCGCGCTCGCCGCGGCCGCGCAGCGGGTAGTCCTTGCGCAGCGGATGCCCGGGGTAGTCCTTCCAGAGGAGGATCCTGCGCAGGTCCGGGTGGCCGCGGAAGCGGATGCCGAACATGTCGAAGACCTCGCGCTCGAGCCACTCGGCGCCCGGCCAGACCTCCGTGACGGTGTCGACCACCAGCTCGGGGTCTGGGTCGGTGCCGGCGGTGTCGACGCTCGGGTTCAGCCAGACCTTGAGGGTCAGGCGGCGGTCCTTGGCGTGGCTCGCCAGGCAGTAGACGACCGCGAAGCGGCCGGGCTGCGGGGAGGGGTAGTTCAGGTAGTCGACCGCCGTGACGTCGGCGAGGAACTCGTACGAGCACTGCGGGTCGTCGCGCAGCAGGCGGCAGACGTCCTTCAGGCGCTCGCGCGGCACGATGACCGTGGTCTGGCCGCGGAATTCCGCCGCCAGGAACTTCACGTCGGGGAAGGCCGCCTTGAGGACCGGCAGCGTCGGGTGGTCGAGCTTCATGGGAGGGAACAATATAGGTGCCAGGAACCCCTGTCCCCATTTTCCGCCGGCGTCCCCGCAGGTTGCCACTGCCTGCCGGGCGGGCCCCGAAAATGGGGACACCCGTTCCTGGCACCTATTTAGTGCCGGAAATGCCGCGTGCCGGTGAGCAGGCACGTGATCCCGCGCGCGTTGCAGAGGTCGAGGGTGTCCTGGTCGCGCTTGCTTCCGCCCGGGTGGACGATGCAGCCCACGCCCGCGTCGGCGAGCAGGCCCGGGCCGTCGGCGAAGGGGAAGAACGCGTCGCTTGCCGCGACCGCCACCGCTCCCGGTGCGCGCGCGCCGAGCCGGGCGCGCGCCTTCTCGACGGCGTTGCGGCAGCTCGCGACGCGGTCCATCTGCCCGGCGCCCGCGCCCCACAGCGCGCCGTCGGCGCCGATGCACACGGCGTTCGAGGTCAGGTGCTTGGCGACCGTGAACATCACCGCCGCGTCCCACCGCAGCGCGTCGCTCGGCGCCGGTCCCGCCGCGTGCGTGAACGACCGCCCGTCGATCGGCACCGCGTCCCGGTCCTGGACCAGCATGCCGCCGGGGATGGTGCGCATCGCGCGCATCCCCGCGACCGCCGCCGCGACCGGGCCCGTCTCCAGGAGCCGCGCGTTCTTCCACCGCGCCTGGAGCACGGCGAGCGCCTCGGCCGCGTAGCCCGGCGCGATCACCACCTCCAGGAAGCGCTCGCCCTCGGCCATCGCGCGCGCCGTCTCGGCGTCGACGTCGCTGCCGAAGGCCACGATGCCGCCGAATGCCGCGAGCGGGTCGCCCGCCCACGCGCGCTCGAAGGCCTCGAGCACGGTGCCCGCGACCGCCGCCCCGCAGGGATTCGTGTGCTTGATGACGGCACACGACGCGCCCATCGGGAGCTGCGACGCCAGGTCGGCCACCAGCGTCAGCGCCGCGCTCGCGTCGAGGAGGTTGTTGTAGCTGAGCTGCTTGCCGTGCAGCATGCGCGCGCCGACGATGCCCGATCCCCCGGCATCGAGGTCGCGGTACACCGCGCCGCGCTGGTGCGGGTTCTCGCCGTAGCGCAGCGATTCCGTGCGCGACAGCCGCAGGGTGATCCCGGGAGGCAGCTCGTCCGCGCCTGCCGCGCCGGCGCCGCGTTCCGCGTCGCCCGCGAAGCCGTTCGCCGCCATCCACCCTGCGATCGCCGCGTCGTACACGGCGGTGCGCGCGAAGGCCGCGCCGGCGAGCCGGCGCCGCAGCGCAAGCGTGGTGCACCCGCCGTGCGCGCGCAGCTCCCCGATCACCGCGCCGTACTGCGCCGGGTCGGTCACCACCGCGACGCTCGCGTGGTTCTTCGCCGCGCTGCGCACCATCGATGGGCCGCCGATGTCGATCTGCTCCACTGCCTCGTGCTCGGCGATGCCGGGCTTCGCCACCGTCGACTCGAACGGGTAGAGGTTGACGCACACCAGGTCGATCGGGCGGATCCCGTGCGCCTCCATGGCCGCCACGTGGGCGGGGTCGTCGCGGACGGCAAGGAGCCCGCCGTGCACGCGCGGGTGCAGCGTCTTGACGCGGCCGTCCATCATCTCGGGGAATCCCGTGATCTCCTCGATGGGCACGCACGGGATGCCCGCGCGTGCGAGCGCCGCCGCGGTGCCGCCGGTCGAGACGATCTCCGCGCCGCAATCGACCAGCGCGCGTGCGAGCCCCTCGAGCCCCGTCTTGTCGCTCACCGAGACGAGCGCACGCCGGATGCGGACGGTGCCCGGCACGGCGTCAGCGGCTCGAGGATTGCGGCGCCGCCGCGGCCGACTCGCGGGCGCTCGCCGCCTCGGCGGCGCTGCGCGCGAGCGTCTCCAGGCGCTGCACGCGCCCGTCGGCGGAGGCCACGACCATGGTCGAGTCGGCGCCGAAGCCGATCGCCTCGACCTTGGGCAGCGTGGCCTGCCGGACGATGCGGCCGGTGGCCGCGTCGACGGCGCTCAGCGTGCGCGAGGCGCGGTCCCACGCCATGACGTCGCTGCGCACCTGGGCGAGCACGTTGCCGGGGGCCTTGCTCTTCCAGCGCACCTCGCCGTCGGGCTTCTCGTTGGGCTGCGGCACGAAGCTCACCAGGCCCTCTCCCGGGATCTGCAGGTACAGGCCGTCGCCCACGCGTGCGGGCGGGTTGACGAGCGGCGTCTGCGTGAAGTACTGCCAGAGCACGCGGCCGCGCATGAGGTCGAAGGCCCACAGGCTCTGGTCGCGGCCGGCGACGTAGCAGGCCACGTCATCGGCGGCGATGGGCGCCTCGACGCCGGCGGCGAGCTTGCGGGTCCACGCCACGCCGGCCGTGCCCGCGCTCAGCGCCATGACCGTGCCGTTGGTGCCCGCGGCGAGCGCGAGGTCGCCGGCGATCGCGATGCGGCCGTTGACCGCGCCGCCGATGGTGGTCGAGCGCCAGTTGTAGCCCGTGACGTACTGGAACCAGCTGGTGAGCCCGGTGCGCGTGCCGAAGATCAGGTACGGCCCGAACACGGACGGCTCGGTCGCCGGCAGCTGCGAGAAGCGCGCGCGGCGCAGGACGTTGCCGGTCACCGCGTCGAGGGTGACCATGCCGAGCTCGTTGACGACGTAGGCGTTGTCGTGGCGCGGGGTCGGCAGGTACTCGATGCCGACCATCCGCTCGACGCCCTGGTTCGTGGAGGCGCGCCACACCACCTCGCCGTTGTCCCGGCGGAGGCGCACCACGCTGCCGGCGCTGTCGCCCATCCAGTAGCTGTCCTCGGAGGCGTTCAGCACCTGCATCGAGGCGTCGAGGGTGGCCAGGGGCTCGGTCTGCCAGACGATCCGGTAGCCGAAGTCGTCGGCCGCGCTCGGGCCGAACACGTATCGCTCGTCGAGGGCGGCCTGCGCAGAGCGTCGCTCGGCGCGGCGTCGCTCGGCGGCCTGCTCCGGGGTCTCGGGGGCCGCCGGTGCGTCGGCGGCCGGCGCGGCATCCTTCGTCGGCGACTGCGGGGCCACCGGGACGGCGAGGGCCGCCGCGACGGGGGTGAAGGCTGCGGCGGCAAGCGCGAGCAGGGTGCCGGCGGACGCTGGACCGCGGACCGCGGAGGTCTGGGATTCGATCATCGGCGGCAAGGCTCCTGGACGGGCTCGGGCAGGGCGCATGCCCCGCTCGGGAGAGTCGGCAAGTATACGGATGGCCGGGTCGATTCCGTTGCGGCGCAGGCGGTCCGATCGGGGCACTTCGCGGCGGATTCGGTGCAAAAAGAAGCGCGGTCGCGCCCTTTTCTAGGTTCGCGACCGGCTCCCTTTCCCTCATACCCTCGCAACACAGCCCGATGGCTTTCGGTGACCGCGCAAGGCGATCAGGACGCCAAGAGTTCCCTTTTCCCTAGTGTCCCTTGATAACGTTGAAATCGGGCCCTTTCTCCCAACCTCAACCAAACCTTTGGAACCACCAGGCGGTTGCTGGCCCATCTCGACTCCCTTAAGCGAGAGGGCTGAGACGACTATGGCACGGTTCCGAGGCTGTGCAAGGATGCGCCCCGACTTTTTGCAACCTGGGCAGGCGGCACGCGCCTGGATGTCCGGTAAAGAAGCCTTGTGCGATCAATTGCGCGCCTATGCCGTCGCGCGCGCCCCCTATCCTCGAAACCCGTGGATTTTCCGCGATTCATCGCCGCGGTGCTTGCCGCCTTCCTCACTTCGGCCGCGTTCGCGCCGGTGTCGGTGGCGGCCGCTCGGGCGGCGCCGCCGGCGGTGTCGCCGACCGTCCAA
>JBEITQ010000006.1:0-25655 GCA_040374835.1 Phycisphaeraceae bacterium
CTCCTCGGGCGCGAGCGCCGGGCGCGCGCGCAGGTAGGCATCGCCGAACCCCGCGGGACCGACGCCGATCACGGGGTTCGCGGCGAAGACCTTCAGCGCGCCGTCCGCGTACTGCGCGCGGAAGAGCAGGCTTCGCTCGCCGAGCGAGGGGCCCGCCATGCCGCGCGCGGCGACCGCGGCGACGGGAAGCGCCAGGAAGAGGAGCGCGACGATGACACGCGCGACGCGCGCACCGGCAGGGAGACGCAGGGCAACCAGCGGGAACGCCACGCCGATGGCGACGGCGGCGATCGCGCCCTTCGAGCCGGTCATGGCGACGGTGAGGAACCCCGCCGCGGCCACGATGCCCGCGAGCACGGCGCCGATCCGCCGCGGCCTCCACAGCGCGATCGCGGAGCCTCCGGCGACGACGGCCAGCGAGCCGATCACGCTCGAGGCCACGTTCGAGAGCCCGAACCACCCGGTGGCCTCCGCCTGCATCAGGCGGCGCTCGTAGGTGAGGGCCTGCGGCGAGCCCTCGGCCCAGCCGCGCGCGGCGAGGAACTCGGCGCGGTTGGCCATGTAGGCCTCGACCGTCGCGGGATGCTCGATGAACACCTGCAGCAGGCCGCGCCACAGGATGGGCGCCGCCGCCGCGACCAGCACCGCCGACACGATGGCACGTGCGGTGCGCGCGTCGGGAGCGGGCAGCGCGCGCAGCACCACGGCGATCGACGTCGCGCCCAGCATGGCCGCGATCCACTGCAGGCCGCGCCAGCACTGGTCGCCGCCGGAGAAGGCGTGCCAGAGCGCGACCGCCGCGCCGGCCGCGGCCATGGACAGCGCGACGATGCCGCGCGCGTTGATCCGCGTGCGCATCAGGACGACCGCGAGGGCCGACAGGATGACGGTGACCGCGTCGATCGCCATGCCGGTCGACGGCGCGATGCCGGGGAACGGGAACGGGTCGCTCGCCGGGTCGACGTCGAACCACAGGTTGACCGGGTGCGAGACCAGCGCCTGGAACGCGACCAGCGCGGCGGCGAGGACGAGGCACGCGGTGGCCGCGCGCGGCTCGACGCGGGCGAGCAGCGGGCGCGCGTCCGCCGCCGGCGCGTTCAACGCCGGTCCTCCGCCATGCGCGCGAGCATCGGGCGCTCGAGCGCGGCGATGATGGCGAGCACGACGGCCACCTGCCCGCCGATGAGCACCGCCTGCCACGGCGCCGCGGTGCCGAGCAGCAGGCCCGACACGCCGCACGTGGCGGCCAGCGCGCAGATGAGGAGCACCGCGCCCCGGCGCGACAGCCCGCGCATCACCAGACGGTGCGAGAAGTGCTGCTGGTCGCCGACCATCGGGCTCTTGCCCTGCACCAGGCGCAGCACCGACACCGTGAACGCGTCGTAGAGCGGCACGGCCAGGATCACCAGCGGCGACAGCACCCCGTACCAGCGGGTGCCCAGCGCGTACTCCAGGTCCTCGGGCGCGGTGAAGGTGATCTGCATCGCAAGCACCGCCAGCAGGAACCCGACCGGCAGCGACCCGCCGTCCCCCATGAAGATGCGGGCCGACGATCCCGCGCGCCACGGGAAGTTGAAGGCGAGGAAGCCAAGCAGTGCGCCGGCGAGCACCGCGAGAAGCCCGGCCGTCGCCCACTGGTTGGCGACGGTGGCGGCCACGGAGAGCGACGCCGCCGCGATCGCCGCGACGCCGCCCGAGAGGCCGTCCATGTTGTCGAGGAAGTTGAGCGCGTTGGTCATCGCGACGATGAACGCGACGCTGAGCGCGACCGAGAGCCATGCGCCGCCCGCCGGCGCGTCAAGCAGGGTGAGGACGCGAACGTCGGCAAGCATCACCGTGCCGGCGGCGACCGCCACCTGCGCAAGGAGTTTCGGCCACGGCCCCAGCGCGCGTCGGTCGTCGACCAGCCCCAGCACGTGGAGCGCCAGCATCCCAAGCAGGATCCAGAGGGCCTGGCCCGCGGTGTCCGGCAGGCGCATGGCGCTCGGCACCAGGGCGTCGAGCCGTTCGCTCTCGGCCAGCCGCCGTGCGAGTTCATCGGCCCCCACCAGGCGATCGACGAGCAGGATGGCCACGAGCGGCAGCGCCACGGTCGCCGCGATGGCGATCCCGCCGACGTTCGGGACGCGGCGAAGGTCCTTGGCGTGGCCCGAGGCGCCGGCCGAGTCGAGCGCGCCGGCGCGGTGGCCCGCGGAGACGAGGAGCCGCGTGAGCACGGCCGCGCAGGCCGCCGCGAGCACGGCCGCGAGCATCACCGCCGGGGCGGCACCGGCGGCGCTGGCGAGGACGCTGGGCGAGGCCATCGCGCGGAGCGTATCCGCGGGCCGCACGCGGATCGGGGATACTCCGCGCGATGCGATCGGTCACCGTCTACTGCTCCTCGAGCGGCGCCCTCGAGCCGCACTTCGCCCACGCCGCGCGCGACCTGGGCGCGGCGCTCGCGGCGCGGGGCATCGCGCTCGTGTACGGCGGCGGCGCGATCGGGCTGATGGGCGAGTGCGCGCGCGCCGCGAAGGCCGGCGGCGGCCGCGTGACGGGGATCATCACGCAGAAGCTGAAGGACCACGAGCAGGCCTGGGACGGCTGCGACGAGATGCTGGTGGTGGGCACCATGCAGGAGCGCCGGCGCCTGCTGATGGACCGCGGCGACGGCTACATCATCCTTCCCGGCGGGCTCGGCACCTACGAGGAGTTCTTCGAGGTGCTGGTGGCGCGGCAGCTGGGCGACCACCGGAAGCCCATCGCCGTCGTCAACCACGAGCGCTACTACGACCCGCTGGTGGCGATGATCGAGCACGGCATCGAGCACCGCTTCGTGCGCCCGGCGATCCGAGGCGTGCTGAGCGTCGTGCCCACGGGACACGACGCGATCGACGCGCTGCTCGCGCACCGGCCCGTCGAGCACGACCCGTCGCAGTTCCTGCCGATGCACGCGGGGCGCGACCGGTGAGCGGCACGGTCGGCATCATCGCCGGCCAGGGCACCCTGCCCTTCCTGGTGGCGCGCGGGATGCGCGCGCAGGGCCGGCGGGTGCACTGCGTGGGACTGCGCGGGCAGTGGGAGGACGGGCTTCCGGGCTGCTGCGACGCGTTCCAGGAGGCGGGCGTCCTGCAGCTTGGGCGCTGGATCCGGCTCTTCCGCCGCGCGGGCGTCACCGAGGTGACGATGGTGGGCCGCGTCAGCAAGAAGCAGATGCACGACCCGTGGCTCGTGGTGAAGGCGCTCCGCGACCTGCCCGACTGGCGCACCATCGACCTCTGGTTCCGCCGGCTGCGGCATGACCGCCGCAGCGCTACCCTGCTGCGCGTCGTCGCCGACGACCTGGCGAAGGAAGGCGTGATCCTCATCGACTCCACGCGCTACATCCCCGACCACATGGCCACCGAGGGCACGATGGGGAAGGTGGAGCCCGATGCGCGCGCGCTCGGCGACATCGCGTTCGGGTGGCCGCTCCTGGAGAAGGTGGGCGGGCTGGACATCGGCCAGGCGATCAGCGTGCGCGACCGCGACGTGATCGCGGTGGAGGCGGTCGAGGGCACCGACGCCATGATCCGCCGCAGCGGCGAGCTGTGCCGCGCACGCGGGTGGACGCTCCTGAAGAGCGCGCGCCCGGGCCACGACATGCGCGCGGACGTGCCGACGATCGGCGTGCAGACCATCGAGGGCCTGGCGAAGGCCGGTGCCGGATGCGTGGCGCTCGGCGTGGGCCGCGTGATCCTGGTGGACCGGCCGGCGGTGCTCGCCGCGGCCGACCGCGCGGGGATCGCCGTCGTGGGCGTGAAGGCCTGACCGTGGCCGGCGAGGCGTTCGTCTCGCGGGCCGGCGCGAAGCTCGCGCATGCGCTCGAGGCATTCAAGGTGGACGTGGCGGGGCTTCGCTGCGCCGACTTCGGGTGCAACGTGGGCGGGTTCACCGACTGCATGCTGAAGGCGGGCGCGGCGCGCGTGACGGCGATCGACACCGGCTACGGCGCGCTCGCGTGGACCCTGCGCAACGACCCGCGCGTCGAGGTGCGCGAGCGGACCAACGCGCTGCATGCCGTGCCGCCGGAGGGCGGCGTCGACCTGGTGACGGTGGACCTGGCGTGGACGCCGCAGCGGCTGGCGGTGCCGGCGGCGCTGAAGTGGCTCGCGCCCGGCGGGCGCATCGTGACCCTGGTCAAGCCGCACTACGAGCTGCGCGACGACGAGAAGGCGTGGCTCGACCGCGGGTTCCTGCCGCACGAGCGGGTGCCCGGCGTGGTGGAACGCGTGGCGGCCGAGATGCCCGCGCTCGGCGCCGAGGTGCTGGGCAGCGTGCAGAGCCCGCTCGTCGGCGGGAAGACCAGCCGCAAGCAGGGCGTGCCGGGAAATGTCGAGTGGCTGATGCTGCTGCGGGCGCGCTGACGCGCTACGCTCGTTGGCCCCGATGAACGTGTTCGCGTGCCCCACGCTCGTTGCCGCACTTGCCCTGGCGCAGGGCGCGCCGCAGACGCCGGCCGCGCCCGCCGCCGACGACATCGCGCTGATCGGCCCGCCGAAGCCGCCGCCGCCGAGCGTGAAGGTGGCCGACGGCCTGCGGTGGGAGCTGGTGGCGCGCGAGCCGCTCGTCCAGGACCCGGTGTCGTTCGCGATCGGCGACGACGGCGCGTTCTACGTCGCCGAGAGCTTCCGCCAGGAGAAGGGCGTCGAGGACAACCGCTCGTCGAAGTTCTGGCTCGAGGACGACCTGCAGCTGCAGACGGTCGAGGACCGCCTGCGCATGTACGAGAAGTGGGCCGCCAAGCGCGAGGGCGGCATGGACTACTACCGGCGCGAGATGGACCGCGTGATGCGGCTCAGCGGCCCGCGCGACGGCCGCCTCGACCGCGTCACCGACTTCAGCGGACCGATCAACGAGCCGCTCGACGGCACCGGCGCGGGCGTCATGTGGCTCGACGGCAGCGTCTGGTACACGTGCATCCCGCACCTGTGGCGGTTCCGCGACACGGACGGCGACGGGACGGCGAACGAGCGCGAGCAGGCCTTCTCCGGCTTCGGCGTGCGCGTGGCGCTGCGCGGCCACGACATGCACGGGCTGGTGCCGGGCCCCGACGGCCGCATCTACTGGTCCCTGGGCGACCGCGGCTACCACGTGCGCACGAAGGAAGGCGCCCTGCTCCACCGGCCCTACACCGGCGCGGTCTTCCGCTGCGAGCCGGACGGCAGCGGCCTGGAGGTGTTCGCGCATTCGCTGCGCAACCCGCAGGAACTGGCCTTCAACCAGTGGGGTGACCTCTTCACCGGCGACAACAACTCCGACGCCGGCGACCGCGCGCGCATCGTGTTCGTGATGGAGGGCGGCGAGACCGGCTGGGACATGAACTACCAGACGCTCGAGGGCTCGAACCAGCGCGGGCCGTGGAGCCAGGAGCGCACGTGGTGGCTGTGGGACGCGGCCGACCCGGTGCGCCCGGCGTGGACGCTGCCGCCCATCGCGCACCTCGGCGACGGGCCGGCGGGCATGTGCTTCTATCCCGGCACGGGACTGGCGCCGCGCTACGACGGGCACTTCTTCCTCTGCGACTTCCTGGGCGGCGACGAGTACAGCCAGGTGCGGTCGTTCGCGGTGGAACCCGAGGGCGCGGGCTACAAGGTGGTCGACGCGCACGAGTTCGTGAACGAGGTGCTCTGCACCGACGTCGACTTCGGCTGGGACGGCCGCATGTACGTGAGCGACTGGGCCGGCGACGGCTGGTTCAGCGACCGTACGGGCGAGCTGTACGCGGTGTGGGATCCGGCGCGCGTCGAGGACGCCGACGTGCAGAGCGCGCGCAACCTGGTGGAACAGGGAACGGCGTCGCAGTCGGACGACCTCCTCTTCCAGTACCTGGCGCACCCGGACATCCGCATCCGCCAGCGCGCGCACCTGGAGCTGGCCTCGCGCGGGGCGAAGACCACGGCGGCGCTTGCGAACGTGACGGCCGATGCCGGCGCCGCGCAGCGCGTGCGGCTGCATGCGCTGTGGGCCCTCGGGGTGCAGGCGCGGCGTGCGGCCGGTACGGGCGGCGCGCGCAACGCCGGGGCCGAGGCGGCGATCGTCGACCTGCTCGACGACGATGACGTGGAGCTGCGGCGGCTGGCCGCGCGGCTGGCCGGCGACGCACGCATCTTGGCGGCGGCGGAGGGGCTGCTGTCGCAGCTCACCGACGACGACCTGCGGGTGCGCGCGCAGGCGGCGATCGCGCTCGGGAAGCTGAAGCATGCCGACGCCATCCCCAACCTCGCGGCGATGGCGTGGGAGAACGACAACCAGGACCCGTTCCTGCGCCATGCGGCGGTGATGGGCCTCGCGGGCATGGACCAGCCCGACAAGGTGCGCGAGCTGGCGGCGGACCAGTTTCCGCAGAACCGCCTCGTGGCGGTGCTGGCCATGCGTCGCGCGCGCGACCCGCAGCTGGCGCGCCTGCTGCATGACCCCGACCTGCGCGTGGCGACCGAGGCAGCCCGCGCCATCAACGACCTGCCGATTCCCGAGGCGATGCCGGCGCTGGCGGAACTCGCCGCGCGTTTCGCGCCGGACGAGCGGGCGCTGGAGGCGTCGTCGAAGTCCGCGGCCGCGGCCACGTGGGAGCGCCAGCTCTGGAAGGACCGCACGGGGTTCACCGCGGCGCGCTTGGCCTCCGACCCCGTCTGGCAGACGCCCGCCGATCGCACCGAGGCGGTCGACGAGGCGAGCGGCTTCGCGAAGGCCGGCAACGACTACGTGCAGCGGGTACGCGGCACCTTCACGGCGCCGGCCGACGGCGAGTACGTGTTCGCCGTGGCAAGCGACGACGACGGCCTGCTGCTTGCCTCGCCCTCGGGCGATCCCGCGGCGCTCGCGCCGGTGGCCACGGTGGCGAACTACGTGAACCCGGGCGACTTCGAGTCGCAGCCGGCCCAGCGCGCCGCGATCGCGCTGGTGGCGGGGCAGAAGGTGCTCCTCGAGGCGCGCGCCTTCCAGGGCGGCGGCGGCAACCACCTTGCGATCGGCGTCACGCACCCCGACGGCCGCAAGGAGCACCCGATCGGCGCGTTCATGGGCGACACGAGCACGATGCCGCTCCTGCGCCGCATCGTGAACGCGAACGCGCGGCTCGGCGGCGCGTCGAACGCCGCGGCGCTCGGGGCGATCGCCGCGAACCCGACGCTTCCCCCGGCGGCGCGGCTCGACGCGCTCGATGCGCTCTCGACCTTCATGGCCCCGCCCGCCCGCGACCGCGTGATCGGCCACTGGCGGCCGGTCGACGCCGCGGGCCGTCTGCGCGAGGCATACCTGGCGGTGCTCAAGCAGCGGCTGCCCGGGCTCTCGACGAACGCCCCGAGCGCGATCCGCACGGTGGCGCGGGAGCTGGCCGCACGCGAGGCGATCCCGATGGACGGGGGTGCGGCGCTCGCGGCGGTGAAGGACGCGGCCAAGCCGGCCGACGAGCGCGTGGCGTGCCTGATGCAGCTGGCGCAGGACCGCGATGCACGCCTTGCCGAGGCGATCGAGGCGGCGCTCGGGTCGGACCAGCCGGTGCTGCGCGCACGGGCACGCACGATCGTGGCACGCACGGACCCGGCGCGCGGCGAGTCGCTCTTGCGCGAGGCGCTCTCGGGCGGGACGCTCGCCGAGCGACAGGCGGCCGTCGGCGCGCTGGCGACGCTCGGCAGCGACGGCGCGCGCGTCCTGGTGCGGGCGCAGCTGGCGACGCTCGAGTCCGGCTCGGCCGAGCCGGGCATGTCGCTCGACATCGTCGAGGCGGCGGCCGCGGACCCCGCGTGCGCGGACCGCGTGGCCGCGCTGCGTGCGAAGCTCGACGCCGACAAGCCGCTCGGCGCGTGGGTGCTTGCCCTGGAGGGCGGCGACGCCGAGCGCGGCCGGCAGGTGGTGAACTTCAACAGCGCGGCCGCATGCCTGCGCTGCCACATGGTCGAGGGAACGGGCGGGCACGCCGCGCCGGCGCTCGCCGGCGTCGCCGGGCGGCACGACCGGAAGGGCCTCGTGCTGAGCCTCGTCGACCCGAACGCGTCGGTCGCCGAGGGCTTCGGCGCCGTGAGCTCGATGCCCGCGATGGGCACCATGCTCACGCCGCGCGAGGTGCGGGACGTGGTCGAGTACCTCTCGACGCTGCGCTGATTCCAGAGCCTGTTTTTCAAGGCGTTTTCAGGCGCGAGAAACGGCGGCGGAGGGCGCGGGAAACCGCCTGCACGGGTACACTTGCAGGCCCGGAAAACCGCATGGCAGAGACCCCCGAAAGCACCGTCCCGCCGGTCGACCGCCTCGTCGACGTCGACATCGAGCGGGAGCTGCACGACAGCTACCTGACCTACGCCATGAGCACCATCATGGACCGGGCGCTGCCCGACGTCCGTGACGGGCTCAAGCCCTCGCAGCGCCGCATCCTGGTGGCGATGCACGACCTGAACCTGACCCCGGGGCGCAAGCAGATCAAGTGCGCCAAGATCTGCGGCGACACCAGCGGCAACTACCACCCGCACGGCGAGAGCGTCATCTACCCCACCCTGGTCAATATGGGCCAGTCGTGGAAGACGCGCGCGCTGCTCGTCGACAAGCAGGGCAACTTCGGCTCGATCGAGGGCGACCCGCCGGCCGCGATGCGTTACACGGAGGCGCGCATGACCGCGGCCGCCGTGGCGCTGATGGAGGACCTGGACAAGGACACCGTCGACTTCAAGCCCAACTACGACGACCGCCTGCAGGAGCCGACGGTGCTGCCGGCGAAGTTCCCGCAGCTCCTGGTGAACGGCTCGAGCGGCATCGCCGTGGGCATGTCGAGCAGCATGCCCCCGCACAACGTGGGCGAGGTGTGCGACGCGATCGTGGCCGTGATCGACGACCCGTCGCTCGGCCTCGAGGACCTGATGAAGCGCATGCCGGGGCCGGACTTCCCGACCGGCGGCGTCATCGTCGGCCGGCGCGGCATCGTCGAGGCCTACGCCACCGGGCGCGGCCGCGTCACGGTGCGCGGCAAGGTGCACCTCGAGAAGGAGGGCACCCGCGACGCCATCGTCATCGACGAGATCCCCTACCAGGTGGTGCAGTCGACCCTCATCGAGAAGATCGTCGAGGCGAGCCGCAACGACCGCATCCCAGACATCGCCGACGTCAAGAACCACTCCGGCCGCGACGCGCAGACGCGCATCGTGGTGGTGCTGAAGAAGAACGCCGACCCGGCGGTGGTCGAGAAGCAGCTCTACGAGTTCACGCCGCTCCAGGACACGTTCTCGATCATCAACATCGCGCTGGTGAACGGCCAGCCGCGCACCCTGCCCCTGCGCAGCCTGGTCGACCTGTTCATCGACCACCGCAAGGACGTCGTCCGCCGGCGCACGGCGTTCCTGCTGCGCCAGGCGAAGCAGCAGGCGCACAAGCTGGAGGGCCTGATCTACGCGGTGTGCGACATCGACGAGGTGATCCGCATCATCCGCGCCGCCCGCACCCGCGAGGAGGCGATCGAGGGCCTGATGGCGCGCGCCTTCCGCATCGCGCGCAGCCACCCGTATGCGCCGAAGATCCCGGACAGCGTGATCTCGCGCACCGAGCCGGACGGCGCGCGCCTGACCCGCGTGCAGGCCGAGGCGATCGGCGCGCTGCGACTGATCCAGCTGACCGGACTGGAGATCGAGAAGCTCACCGGCGAGCTGTCGAAGCTGGTCGAGGACATCGAGGGGCTGGAGGCGATCCTGGCCGACGAGCGCCTGGTGCTCGACATCATCCGCGAGGACACGCTCGAGCTGAAGGAGAAGTTCGGCGACGCGCGGCGCACCACGATCGAGGGCGCCGAGGCCGAGGACTTCGAGATGGCCGACCTGATCCCGGAGCACGAGGTCGTGCTCACGGTGAGCACGCGCGGCTACGTGAAGCGCCTTCCGGTCGACACGTACCGGGTGCAGGGCCGCGGCGGCAAGGGCGTGATCGGCGCGAAGTCCGCGGCGGCGGCCGACGACGAGTCGGCGGACATGGTCGAGCAGCTCTACGTCTGCTCGAGCCACGACGACCTGCTCTGCTTCACGAACACCGGTCGCGTCTTCAAGCTGAAGGTGTGGCAGATCCCAGAGGCCGCGCGCACGGCGAAGGGCCGCGCCATCCAGAACCTGCTCGAGCTGCGCAAGGACGAGCGGATCTGCGCCTGGCGCCCCGTGGCGAAGTTCGAGCAGCGCGAGGACTTCCTGTTCTTCCTGACCGCCAACGGGCAGGTGAAGCGCACCGCGCTGCAGGAGTACCGCAACGTCAACAAGGCCGGCATCATCGCCCTGGGACTGAAGGACGGCGACCGCCTGGTCGACGTGCTGGTGACCAGCGGCCAGGACCACGTCCTGCTCTCGACGGCCGGCGGCATGTCGATCCGCTTCGACGAGAACGACGCGCGCGTCATGGGCCGCTCGGCCGCGGGCGTGATCGGCATCGACCTCGCCGACGGCGACGAGGTGGTCGGCGGCATCGTCTGCGACGACACGCTCGACCTCCTCACCGCCTGCGAGAGCGGCTTCGGCAAGCGCACCCCGATGCGCGAGTACCTCGTGCAGAGCGAGGACGGCTCCACGCGCGCGCAGAGCCGCGGCGGCAAGGGCCGCATCGACATCCGCACCGAGGGCCGCAACGGCAAGGTGATCGCCGTGCGCGCCGTGCAGGACAGCGACGAGCTGATCTTCTCCACGAAGACCGGCATGGTGGTGCGCATCCGCGCCGCCGACGTCCGCCAGGTGGGCCGCGCCACGCAGGGCGTGCGGCTGGTCACCCTGGACGCGGGTGACGCGCTGTCGTCGGTGGCAAAGATCGCGGGAGACCACTCCGACGGGGCGGGAACCGTGCCGCCGGCGGACGCGGCGGGGAAGTAACGCGGGGCAAGCTTCCTCCGGGAAACGCAGGTTCCTTCCACATCAATGTGCGCCGTGTCGGTGGATCGCCCGACACGGCACGGCAATACTGGCGAAGTTTCGCACAAACCGTGATGGATCGCGACGTCCGTTTGCGTTTGCAGGGGCATGGAAGGCCGATCCACCTCCTCGACGTTGCCCCATGCCGATGCCGCCGACCGGCGGCTCCTCGCCTACGCGCTGGCCACCGGTGCCGTGGCGGTGCCAGCTGCGGACGGGGCAATCGTGTACAGCGGGGTGCTCAACCAGACCGTGTCCTGGAGCGCCACGGGCAACTCCGTGGAGTTCAATGTCGACGGAGCCGGTTCCAACGACCTGAGGATCGGCTGGAACAGCCAGGGCAACCAGATCTTCCTGGTGGGCATCAATGGCTCGGCCGTGCTCAACGCGAACCTCTACGAAACCAGGTGTTTCGCGTTCGGGGACTCGATCACGGACGGACAGCCGATTTCGGGCGGAACTGACAAGGCGCTCGCGAACTACGCTCTTTCGACGCCCTTCGCGTATGCGAGCGGGTCATGGTCGTCCGGCGGATCCGGCTACGCAGGCTTCCAGCTGGGCGGAGGCACCGGTCGGCTGGGTTGGCTTCATGTCACGGTGCCCGCCGCCGCAGGGACGGGGTCCACGTTCACGGTGCACGGCTACGCGTATGAATCCGTGGCGGAACAGTCCATCACTGCGGGGGCGGGTGCGGTCCCCGCGCCCGGCGCGCTCCTGACCCTGGCCCTCGGCGCCGCGGGCATCCGTGGCCGGCGCGCGCGCGCGGCCTGAGCGCGTGGCCAGGCGCGTCCTGCTCGTGGGGTGGGACGGGGCGGCATGGGGGGCGATGCGTCCGCTTTCGGAGACCGGGGAATTGCCGCAGGTGGCGCGCCTGAGCGAGCGCGAGGCCATCGGCGAACTGGCAGGCATCTACCCGCGGCTCGCTGCGCCCGCATGGACCTCGATCGCCTCCGGCGTGCGCCCGGATCGGCATGGCGTGTTTGATGACGTGGCGTGCGATGCCGCGTCCGGGGACTGGCTGCCCACCTCATGCCGGTCGCGCACGGCGAAGGCCCTGTGGAACATCGCGTCGCAGGCCGGCCGTCGGTCGGTGGTGGTGCACTGGGCCGTGAGTGCGCCTGCCGAGCCGATCCGCGGGACCTGCGTCGACGAGCGATTTTCCATCCCCGCGGGCCCCATGGGTGGCGCATGGCCCGTCGCCGGAGGCTCGGTGCATCCGCCAGCACGGGCGGCCGGGCTTGCAGACCTGCGCGTGCATCCCGCCGAACTCGCCCCGGAGGAGATGGAGGCGTTCCTGCCGCATCTGCGGCAGACGTCGCTGACCGAGGACCCGCGGCCGCTGGCCGTGGCGGACGCGGTGGCCGAATGCGCGACCGTGCACGCCGTGGCGACCGAGCTCCTCGAGCGGGAGCCATGGGACCTGGCCGCGATCCGCTACCCGCTGCTCGGCCGGCTGGAACGGTTTGCGCGATTCGGGCCGACCGCCGAGCCCGGCGTTTCCGGGGTCGACGCGGCGAAGTACGGACGCGTGGTCCCGGCCGCGCTGCAGCTCCTGGACGCGATGCTCGGTCGGCTGCGCGAACTTGCCGGCCCGGACACCGTGGTGATCCTGGTGTCCGACCGTGACCTGCTGGCGATCGGCGGCTGCGGCGTGCGTCGCGACCAGCTGATCCACGGCGCAGGCATGCTCGACATCGCGCCGACGGTGCTCGCGTTGATGGGCATCGACGTGGGCGCCGACATGCCCGGGCGCGTGCTGGCCGAGGCGTTCGAGGAGCCGCCGGCGGATCGCCGCATCCCGTCGTGGGAGGCGGTCGCGGGAGAGGACGGCCGGCATCCGCCGCTTCCCCCCGTCACGCCCTGGGAATCGAGCGAGGCGGTTCGGCAGCTGGTGGAGCTCGGCTACGCCCCCGCGTCCGCGCAGGACGACGAGCGGACACGGCGGGCCGAGGCACATGCCGACTTCACGCGTGCGGTCAACCAGATGGACGCGCGGGAATGGGCGGTCGCCGCCGAGTCGTTCCGCCGAGCCGCCGAACGGCTTCCGGACGACCCGACCCCGCGCCTGTATCGCGCAGCGTGCCTGCTCGCCGCAGGCGATCGCGAGGGGTGCCGTGCGATCGCCGCGCAGGAGCGGGATGACCCGAAGTTCTTGCCGTACGCCGAACTGATCCTGGGCATGGTGGCCGCCGACGACGGCCAGCCCGAGGAGGCGCTCCGGCGTTTCCTCGCGGCCGGGTCGGGCCGGGTCGACGGGGCATTCCTGCACTCGCATCTCGCCGACGCGTACCTCCGGCTGGGACGGCTGCAGGAGGCGGAGCGGGCGGTCGAGCGCGCCCGGGACGCCGATCCGAACGCCCGTTCGGCGCCGTTCATTGCGGCGGCCATCCGGCTGGCGCAGGGACGGCCGCACGAGGCCGTCGACGAGGCCCTGCGCGCCGTCGCGATGCAGTTCCGATGGCCGGAGGCGCACCACCGGCTGGGCGTGGCGCTCGCGCAGCTCGGACGGCTCGACGACGCGATCCGCGCGCTTGAGACCTCGATTGCGCAGGGGCCGTCGTCCGAGGCCCGTGCGACGCTCGCCTCCGTGCTGGCGCGGGTGGACTGGGACGTGGGGCGCATCGTCGGGCACCGTGCCGCGATGGATGACGTCTCGCGGGAATCACGGGCATGACCGCTCCCGCTTCACCCGGCAGCGATGCCGTCGAGATCCGCGATGCCGTGGGTGCGGAGCGACAGGCGTGCCGGATGCTGCTGCCCGAATGGGCGAGCGCCATGGGATGGTCGCGGATGCTGGTGGCCGTCGGCGCCGCGTCCGGGCGCATCCAAGGCGCGGCGATGGCCATGCCGTTGCACCATGCCTCGGGAGAAACCCACCTTCGCTTCATTGCGCGCGTGGCGAGACCGTACCGAGGCCGCGGTGTCGGCAGCGCGGTGCTCGACCACCTCTCGGTGATCGCCCGCGCGCACGGCATGCCGGCCCTGGTGGCAATCGGCGTCGACGAGGACGCCGCGGCGTTCCTCGAACGAGTCGGGTTCCGCGGGTCGGATCTCTTGCTCACCCACAAGCTGGACCTTGGGGCCGTCATGCGGCGGACGACGCCGATCGCCGCACGCGCAGACCGGACGGGGCGCGTGCCGACCGGCACCCGCACGGTGCCGATCGATCCAGACGCGGTCCGCCGACTGGCCCGGCTCCACGGAGCGCTCATCGGCGGGAACCCGGACGCCATCGCGGAGACCATGCACGCGCGGCTGCACGACCGATCCTGGTCGCAATCGAGGATGATGGTGATCGACGGCGAGCCATGCGCGTTCATGTCCGCCAGGACGTCGGGGGAGGTCTTCCACATCGAGGCGTGCCTGGTCGCGCCGAGCCTGCAGGCGGGCGCCGGCGGCAGCGGCTGGGCGGCCCCGTGGCTCTTCGCGGAGATGTGCAAGGTCGCGCACGAGGCCGGCGTGACCACCCTGCACTTCGAGTGCCGCGACACCAATCGACCGATGATCGCGCTTGCCAACGCCATGCGCGCAACCCCCACCGGCAGGAAGGCCGTGATGCTCCGACGACTGGCTTGAGCGGCGCGCGACCGGCCTCAGCCCGCGCTGCGCGACATCTGCATCGCCGCGAGGGCGGTGGTCACGTCCTCGCTGAAGTCGAAGATGCGGTCGAGGTCGGTGGCGAGGATCACGCCCCAGATGCGGTCGCTCACCGAGCAGACGCGCACCTGCGCCCCGGCGAGCTGCGCGAGCTTGCGCACGCGCAGCAGCTGGGCGATGTTCGAGGAGTTCAGGAACTGCACGTGCCGCATGTCGAGCACGAGGTGCCGCGCGCGCGTCCCCGTGCGGCCGGCCTTCAGGTCGTCGGCCACGCGCTGGTAGCCCGTGGCCAGGACGGCCATGTCGTCTGCGAAGGCGGGGTCGTTCTGCAGCTCGGCGACCTGGATGGACTCGGACCAGTCGTTGATGGGCACGTGGGCAGGATATCGCACCCGGGCGGCACGGACGAAACCCCGTATCCTCGCCGCTCCCCGTGCGCCGAGTCCGACGAACGCCCATCCACCCGCGGATCGAGCTGATCCCGCTGATCGACGTGATGACGTTCCTGCTCACGTACTTCATCTTCGCCACCGCCACGCTGATGCGCGTCGACCTGGTGCCAATGCAGCTCAGGCAGTTCACGAGCGGCGTGGCGGCCAAGCCGGCGCCGGCGGTGACCATCGCGGTGGACCTCGAGGGGCGCGTGTTCGTCGACCGAGAGCAGGTCAAGGTCATGGACCTGGCGCCGCGCGTCAAGGAGAAGCTGGAGAAGGACAAGAAGACGGTCGTCTACCTGGCGATCGCGGAAGGCCAGGGAACGGTCGATCGCGCACCGCTCCTGCAGGAACTCTGGGACCGGCTGCGGCCGCTGAACATCACCGTGAACCTGGTGGGCAAGCCGGGCGTCGCCGCGGCGAACCGCCCCACGGTGCCCCCGCCCCCGGGAAGCGCGCCGCCCGCGCCCGCCGGGCCCGCGGCACCGGCCCCCTAAACTCGTGCCGTGCAGGCACGCCCTGAACAGACCGACCGAGTGATGCCGGCGCTCCTGTGGGGGCTTGGCTTCTCGGTGCTGTTCCACGCGATCCTGTTCTCGCCGCAGCTGGCGAAGCTCCTGAACGTCGGCGGCGAGCGGACGACGACGGTGGCCCTGGCCGCGGACGCGAAGCTTCCGAAGCCCGAGCGCGACCTGCAGGGCCCGAAGCCGCCGGAGGCACCGAAGCCCCCGGACGCCCCCGAGGCCCCGAAGCCGCCCGACGCCGCGAAGCCGCCCGAGCCCGAACCGCAGAAGCCCGAGCCCTCGCCCGAGGACAAGGTGGCGGAGAAGCCACCCGAGGAGCAGCCCCCGCAGCCCCCGCCGGGCACGATCGTCAAGACCCCGGAGCCGGTGCCCGCGTATCCGGAGTCCGACGAGGTGTCGATCGGCCGCGACGACGGCGACCCGATGTCGGTCGTCATCATCGGGCGCGATGCGTTCGAGGAGCACATGGCGCAGCTGAGCCAGGTGTCGCAGGCGGGCTTCCGCATGAGCGACGCGGGCGGCGACGGCAGCCAGGGCTTCGGCCGCGGCGACGGCGGGCTGGGCGCGGGCGGCGGCGGTTCCGCGCCGAACTCGACCGCGACCACCGCGCCGAACGCCACGGCCGGCGCTCCGCCGGTGCCCGAGTCGACGCGCACGGCGTCGGCAACGCCCGTGCCGGATGCACAGCAGGTCACGCAGCCGGACGGACGCGATGACCCGAAGCCGGTCGACACGCCGATTGACCCCGTGGAACCCGTGGGCCCGCCGGTACCAACGCAGCCCGAGCGGCCTGCCGACCCGGCGGGAACCACGCCACCGACGCCGCCGACCGACGAGATCGTGCCACCGAAGCCGCCAGAGCCGACGCCCGCGCCGCTTCCCGAGCGCGGCCCCACGCTGCCCGCGCCGCCGAACCAGCCCCCGCCGACCAACGAGGGAGGCGGCGTGGCCAGCACGGAACGCCCGCAGCAGGGACCGCAGAACCAGGCCCCCGGCGAGATGGGCAAGGCCGGCGGCAGCGGCGCCTCGCCGGTTCCAGGCACCGGCGGCGAGGGCGCGCTGAGCGACCTCGAGAGCGCGCCGACCAGCACGGTGAAGGTCGACCCGCGCCTGTGGAAGAACGGGCGGCTGATCGCCGCGCGCGGCATCCAGCTGAAGCCCCGCCAGCCGCAGTTCACCAACCTGCAGCAGGTGAGCCAGCTTCCCTCGTGCCGGGCGCCGGTGGTGCAGCTCTTCTTCGACCGCACCGGCAAGTGCGTGAAGGCGATCATCCGCCGGTCCTCGGGCGACCGCGACATCGACTTCACGATCGAGACGAGCCTCTACTTCTGGCGCGCCACGGGCAAGCAGATCGACGCGCTGGAGGGGAAGAACACCGTCAACGTGAGCCTCGAGCTCCTGCTGTGAGGCGCGCGCGCCACGCGTCGAGCGTGCCGTGCTCGGTGAGGTCGTACCAAAGGGGCGTCACCGTGACGGCGCGCTGCAGCAGCGACTCGACGTCGGTTCCCTCGGCGGTGTGGAAGAACTCCATGCCGTTGCCGCTGGGCCAGTAGTAGGTGCGGCCGTCCGGCGCGGTACGGCGCTCGTAGCCGTCGATCCCCGCGGAGACGTTCATGCTGACCACGCGGATCGGGGGAATCGGCGCGTCGGCGCTCTCCGTGCGCGGCACGTTCACGTTCATCACGCGGTGCGCGTCGAGCGGGTGCTCGAGGATCCGGTCGATCGCCGCGCGCGCGATCTGCGCGCCGCGGGCGAAGTGCGTGCGTCCGCGGTCCCCGAGGTGCAGGCTGACCGCGATCGCCGGCACGCCCAGGAACGCGCCCTCGACCGCCGCGGCCACGGTGCCCGAGTAGATGACGTTGATGCCGACGTTGGCGCCGGCGTTCATGCCGCTCACCACGAGGTCCGGGCGCGCGCCCGCGCCGTACCACTCCGGCCACAGCGCGCGCATGCCGAGCTTCACGCAGTCGGCTGGGCGTCCCTCGACCGCCACGCCGCGCATGCGCGCGTTCACCTCCACCTCGCGCACCATGAGCGGGTGGTGGAAGGTGATGCCGTGGCTCGAGGCGCTCTGCACGTCGGCGGGGGCGACGACGCGGATCTCGCCGAGTCCCTGCAATGCGTCGAAGAGCGCCGCGATGCCGGGGGCGGTGATGCCGTCGTCGTTGGTGAGGAGGATGCGCATGGATGTTCAGGCCTCGCTCGGCTCGAGCACGTAGGAGCGGCCGCCCCATCGGATGGGGACGCGGTTGCGCAGGTCGCGCGCGCCGGCGAGGAGGATGCGTGCGACGGCGACCGTGGCCACCGGGAACAGGACGCTGGCCCACACCGGGAAGCGGCCGAGCCGGTAGGCAGCCGCGAGGACCGCCAGGCGCAGCACGGCCGCGGCGGCGGCCACCACGACGGCGAGCTTCGCCAGGAGCATCGCGCCGTCGTCCACCGAGGCGTCCGGCGCCAGCACCGCCGCGAGCGCGAGCGCGAACGACGCCGTGCGCACCACGGGCAGCGCGACGCCGATCGCCGCGATCTGCCACGCCTGCTCGGCGAGGCGACGCGGGTTGCGGGTGCACGACTCGATGAAGATCCGCTTCCATCCCTCGCGGAACGCCGGCCACGCGTCGTACATGGCCACCGTGAGCATGCCGTCGGCGATGGCGGAGTCCTGGCGCATCTTCAGCCGGCGCATCCCGCGCGCGAACGCAAGGTCCTCCAGCAGGTCGTCCTTCACGGCGGCGTGCCCGCCGAACGCCTCGTAGGCACGGCGCTCGAAGAGCATGAACTGGCCGTTGGCGAAGGGCCGGCGGCCGAGCGTGCCATCGATCCGCCGCATCGGGAACAGCTTGAGCATCACGATCGCGGTCACCGGCTGCACCACCTGCTCGAACCACCGCTCCTGGCGCGGCGAGCTCCAGAGGGAGAGCATGTCCAGCCGCCGGGCGCGCATCATGCCGACGGAGGCGCGCACGAGCTGCGGGTCGAAGCGCGTGTCGGCGTCCGCGAAGAGGACGAGCTCGCCGGTCGCCTGCCCGGCGCCGACGCGCGCGGCGTTGCACTTTCCCGCCCAGTCGGGCGGGCACTCGCGGTTGACCACGATGCGCAGGCGAGGGTCGGCCGCGGCGACCGGCGCGAGCGCGGCCTCGGTGCCGTCCGTGCACCGGTCGAGCACGAACACCACCTCGAGGTCTGGCCAGTCGGACGCGAGGATGCTGCGGGCGCAGCCGGGGGCGGCGCGTTCCTCGTCGTGCGCGGGCACCACCACCGAGACGCGCGGGAACGACGCCGGCGGCGTCGACAGGCCGTCGCGCACCACGGGGCTTCGGCGCCACTCCTTCCACGCGCGCACGCCGAAGAGCGGCCACGCCACGCACTCGGCCACGGACGCGGCCGACAGCACGAGCGCCAGGACGATCACGGTGTGCATCTGCACGCGGGGCGCGCAAGGCTACCCCGGCCCGGGCGCCCGCGACGCGACTAGGATCCGCGCGCTTGGGCGTCTACACACGGCTCCTCGTCCGCCGCTACCTCACCACGCGGATCATCCCGCTGATCGCGGTGGGCGCGGTGGCGCTGTGCGTGGCGCTCGTGGTGATCGTGGTGAGCGTGATGAGCGGGTTCCTGGAGAACCTGCGCAACTCGGGGCGCACGCTCATGGGCGACGTGGTGGTGAGCCGCCCCGTGCAGGGCATCCCCGACTACCAGGAGCTGGTGGCCGACATCGAGCGGCTGCCCGGCGCCGCGGCCGCGTCGCCGCTGGTCGACACCTACGGCCTGGTGCGCATGCCCTACCCCGACGGCCCGAACAAGGACGTGGTCACGGCGCAGGTGTGGGCCATCGAGCCGGAGAGCTTCGCGAAGGTCACGGAGTTCGACCGCACCATCTGGTGGCGGCCCGCGGAAGGCGCCGAGGCCGCCCTGAAGATGGGCTCCGACGACCCGCGCCGCGTGATCGACGACCGCCCGCTGCGCGAGGCGCGCGCCATGCGCGACGAGGCGACCGGCCGGCCCGGCGCGCTCCTCGGCATGCACGTCTCGGTGGTGAACGAGCGCCAGCGCGACGGCACCTACCGCCCGCGCAACCCGCGCTGGTGGATGCCGCAGCACGAGATCGGCGTGACGCTGGTGCCGATCAGCGAGCGCGGCACCGTGTCGCAGTCCAACAGCCGCAACTTCAAGGTCGTCAACGAGGTGATGTCGGGCGTGTTCCAGGTGGACCGCAACCGCGTCTTCATCCCGCTGCGCGAGGGCCAGGAGATGCTGCGCCTCGACGAGGCGCCGATCGTCGACACGACCGCCGAGCCCGGCGCCGACGGCAACTACCCCGTGATCGGCGTCTCGCCCGCGCGCGCGACGCAGGTCCTGGTGCGCGCGAAGGACGGCGTCTCCCCGCAGGAGCTGAAGGCGCAGGTGGCCGGGGCCTACGAGCAGTTCTGGAAGCGCCGCAGCTCGACCGGCGACGCGCGCACCAAGCCGCCGCCGCCCGAGAGCGTCTCGGTGCTCACCTGGGAGGAACGCCTGCGCGACCTGATCGCGCCGGTCGAGAAGGAGCGCCAGATGATGCGCATCCTCTTCTCGATCACCTACCTGGTGTGCGCGGGGCTCATCCTCTCGATCTTCTGGTCGATCGTCAGCGAGAAGACGCGCGACATCGGCATCCTGCGCGCGATCGGCGCGAGCCGCATGGGCGTGCTGTGGATCTTCCTCCGCTACGGCCTGGTGATCGGGATCGCCGGCTCGGCGGTCGGCACGCTCCTCGCCTGGGCGGTGATCAGCAACATCAACGACATCCACCTGGCGCTCGGCGAGGACGCGCCCGCGTGGCTGTGGGCGTCGTTCTTCCTGCTTGCGGCCGGCGCCCTCGGCGGCACGGTGCGTGCGGTGGCCCGCGGCCGTGCGCTCGGCATGCTGCTCTGGAGCGTGGCCACGATGGCGCTGGCCGCGATCGGCACGGGGCTCATGCTCCACCGCGGCTTCCTGATCTGGGACCCGGCCGTCTACTACTTCGCCACCATCCCCAGCCAGATGGACTGGCAGAACGCGTGGATGACCTGCGTCGGCGCGATCGTGTTCAGCGTGCTGGGAGCCGCGGTGCCCGCCGCGCGCGCCGCCGACATCGACCCGGTGCGGGCCCTGCGCTACGAGTGAACCGATGAACGTCCACGCCCACCAGCCCACCCGAGTGCCCGGCGCCGAGGACGGTGCCACGCTTCCGATCCTGGAGGCGGAGTCGGTGGAGCGCACCTACCGCATGGGCCGCGTCGCGGTGCAGGTCCTCAAGGGCGCGTCGATCTCGGTGCGCCCCGGCGAGTGGGTGGCGATCCTCGGCTCGAGCGGCAGCGGCAAGAGCACCCTGCTCCACCTGCTCGGCGGCCTCGACCGGCCGGACGCCGGCGTGGTGCGCTTCCGCGGAAGCTCCGTGAGCCAGTTCTCGAGCGGCGCGCTCGACCGCTTCCGCAACGAGCACGTCGGGTTCGTGTTCCAGTTCTATCACCTGCTTCCCGAGCTCAACGTGCTGGAGAACACCATGCTTCCCGCGACGGTGGGCGTGGGGCGCCTGGAGTGGTCGGCGCGCAAGCAGGAGATCCGCGAGCGCGCTCGCGCCCTGCTCGACCGCTTCGGGCTCTCGCACCGCGTGCGCCACCGGCCGGCGGAGCTCTCCGGCGGAGAGCGCCAGCGCGTGGCCATCGCGCGCGCCCTGATGCGTCGTCCCGAGGTGCTGCTTGCCGACGAGCCGACCGGGAACCTGGACGCCAAGACCGGCGGCTCGATCCTGGACATGATCGCCGAGCAGCACCGCAACGGCCTGAGCGTCGTGATGGTGACCCACGACCAGTGGATCGCCTCGCGCGCCGACCGCGTGGTGCACCTCGTGGACGGCCGGGTGGCCGACCGCGGGGACGACCACGCGCCGCATCCGGCATAGACTTCGCGGTCCATGGCCGGCGGCAGGAAATTCCCGTTCGGACGGACGTGCGGCGCACGGCTCGCGGTCGCGGCCGCCGCCGCGGGCGCGCTCGCCGGCGCGGCCGGCAACGGCTGCACGCGCAACCCCTACGACGACCTCGTCTGGTACTACCGGCCGCAGCAGGGGTCGATCGTCGTGCCGCGCGAACAGCGCGGCCCGCGGCAGCTGGCCATGTTCCACGGCTCCGACGGCGCGCCGCTCGACTGGAACGCGCTCTGGAACGGCGTGCGCTGGGCGGACATCGTGATCGTCGGCGAGCAGCACGACGACGCCAACGCCCACCGCGTGCAGCTTGCCGTCTGGGAGGAGGCCATCGCGGCCTGGCCCGGGTCGGCGGTGTCGCTCGAGATGCTCGAGCGCAACGAGCAGGCGACGGTCGACGAGTACCTCGCGGGCACGATCGACCAGGCGACGTTCGTCGAGAGGACGGGATCGCGCGACTGGGCGGCCAAGGACACCTGGGACGACTTCTACCAGCCGGTCATCGACACGGCCAAGCGGGCGAAGGCGCGGGTGATCGCCGCCAACGCGCCGCGCGTCTACGTGAAGCGTGCGCGAACCGAGGGCTACGAGGCGCTCGCCGCGCTGCCCGCGGAGGAGCGCGCGCTCTTCGCGCTGCCCGCCGACGACGCCCCGGACACCTACCGCGACCGCTTCCGCGACTTCATGTCCGGCGGCGGCGAGCGCGAGGTGGACGAGGCGCGGATGGAGGAGGTGCTGCGCTCGCAGCGGCTCTGGGACGCGACGATGGCGGATTCCATCGTGCGTGCGTGGAAGGACACGCCCCGCGGCGCCAAGGTGGTGCACCTGGTGGGCCAGTTCCACTCGGAGTACGACGGCGGGCTGGTGAGCGAGATCCGCGCGCGCGCGCCGTGGGCGCGCATCCTGACGGTCACCGTCCAGCAGGGAACCGCCTACGAGCTGCGCGCCGAGGACGAGGGCAAGGCGGACGTGGTGGTGTACGGAACGACCACGAACCCGGTCTGGCGCAGCTTCAACGCCGCGCCGATCGTGCCGGACGCGCCGACGGCGCCGGTCCGCGAGGAAGAGATGCCCACCTGGGGCTTCGCGTACTGACGCCGGTCACTTCCCGGTGAGCTTCGCGAGGTCGGCCTGGCTGTCGACGACCTTGAAGAGCTTGTCCATCTTCATCATGGCCATCAGGCTCTTCAGGTCCTTGTTGAGGCCGTAGAGCACGGGCTGCGCGCCGACCGCGGCGGCCGCGTTGCGGGCGCCGATGAACATCGACAGGCCCATGGAGCTCATGAAGGAGACGCTCGAGAGGTCCATCACCAGGAACTTGATGGTCTTGAGCTTCAGGTAGGGCGAGATGTCCTCCTGGATGATCGGCGTCTCGCGCTGGCCGATGTTCGGGCCGGAGAACTTGATCTCGACCACCGGGCCGTCCCAGGCGACCTCGACGAGCGGCGTCTTCTTCCTGTTGGGAGGGAGTTCCATGTGGATCGATTTATACCACCCGGGAAGGTTCCGCGTTCATTCGCCGCGCATCATGCCGGGCACCAGCAGCCCGCGCAGCTCCATGCGGCCCGGGGCGCCGCGCAGCCACGCGACGGAGCCCTTGCGCATCGAGATCCGGGCCTCGGCGCCGGCCCCGCAGAGCTCGGCGACCAGCAGGCCGAGCACGGGCTCGTGCCCGACGATCGCCAGGCGCGCGTCCTCGGGCTGCTCGCGCACCAGCGCCGAGACCGTGGCGACGGCGCGCGGGTCGGACGTCTCCAGGAGCTTGGTGCGCGCGGGCTTCGGCCAGCCGGCGTTGGCGCGCAGGATGCGCGCGGTGTCCCAGGCGCGGGTCCATCCGCTCGCGAGCACCAGGTCGACGTCGGGCTTCCAGCGGCGCATGCGGCGCGCGAGGCGCTCGAAGTCGCGGGCGCCGTCGCGCGTGAGCGGGCGGAGCGCGTCGTCCGGCCAGCGCTCGGCATCGGGTTCCTCCGCGCGCGCGTGCCGGATGACGAAGAGTTCCATGGGTGCATGGTAGTGTCACGCCATGGTCGAGGGATCGATCGCGATCGAGAACGCGCGCATCGTGACGTGCGTGCCGCCCGCGGGCGGCGGCGCGCTGCGCGGCGGGGCGATGCGCGCGCTGCGCGTCATCGAGCGCGGCCACGTGGTGGTGGAGCGCGGCATGGTGGCGGCCGTGGGCGACGGGCCGGCGGCGTCGCGCGCGGGCTCGCTGCGCATCGACGCGCGCGGGCGGGTGGCGATGCCGGCGCTCGTCGACTGCCACACCCACGCCTGCTGGGCCGGGGACCGCTGGCAGGAATGGGAGATGAAGCGCGCCGGCGCGTCCTACCTGGACATCCTGAAGGCGGGCGGCGGCATCCTGTCGACCGTGGCCGCCGTGCGCGCCGCGCCGCGCGAGGCGCTCGCCTCGCGCCTGGCCGAGCGGCTGGCCGAGATGCGCGCGGTGGGCACCGGCGCGGTCGAGGTGAAGACGGGCTACGGGCTCGACGCGGCGACGGAGCTCAAGATGCTGGAGGCGATCCTCGCGGTGCAGGCGGTGTGGCCGGCGCCGGTGGTGCCGACGCTCCTCCTGGGGCACGCGATCGACCGCGACAACCCGCGGCAGGCGGAGGACATGTGCGCGCTGCTCGAGCGCGCATCCGACCTGGCCCCGGGCGCCGCGGTCGACGCCTACTGCGAGGAGGGCGCGTGGACCGTGGCCATGTGCCGCACGCTCTTCGAGAAGGCGAAGCGGCTCGGCGTCCCGGTGCGGGTGCACGCGGACCAGTTCAACGCGCTGGGGGCGCTGGAGCTCGCGATCGAGTTCGGGGCGCGCAGCGTCGACCACCTGGAGGCGAGCACGCCCGAAGGGATCGCGGCGCTCGCGGCAAGCCGGTCGATCGGCGTGGCGCTCCCGGCGTGCGGGTTCGCGCTCGACGGCCGCTACGCCGACGGCCGGGCGCTCATCGACCGCGGCGGGGCGCTTGCCGTGGCGAGCAACTGGAACCCCGGCAGCGCACCGAGCCCGAGCGTCGCGTTCGCGGCGGCGCTCGCCGGCCGGCACATGCGGCTGACGGCGGCCGAGGCGATCTGCGCGGTCACCCACAACGCCGCGTGCGTGCTGGGGCTCGAGCGGCAGTGCGGGTCGATCGCGCCGGGGATGCGCGGCGACCTGATCGTGCTGCCCCACCGCGACGAGCGCGCGCTGGTCCACGAGGTGGCGGGCCCCGGCCCGGACCTCTCGATCCTGGCCGGCGACCTGCACGTCCGCGTCGCGTGAGGCCGATACGATCTTCCGTCCCGTGCTGGTCACGAACCCGAAGGACATCGCCCATGCGGAGGCCGCGGCCGAGCGCGTCGTCGAGACGCACCGCCGGCTGGTGAAGTTCCTGCGCACCGGGCTGACGCTCGCCGAGATCGACTCGTTCGTCGGCGCCACGCTCGCGGACCTCGGGTGCAAGAGCTGCTTCCTGGGCTACCAGGTGCGCGGCCACCCGCCCTACCCAAGCCACGCCTGCCTCAGCCCCAACGACTGCGTCGTCCACGGCACCCACGTGATGACCCGCGACCCCGTGCGCGCGGGCGACCTGCTGTCGATCGACATCGGCGTCCGCCACGAGGGCTGGATCGGCGACGCGGCGTGGACCTACTCCCTCGGCGAGCCCGACAAGCTGACGTGCGCGCTGATGGAGAGCGGCAAGGAGAGCCTGCGCCGCGGCATCGCCGCCATGCAGCCGCAGCGGCCGCTCATCGACTGGGCGAAGGCCGTGCAGGGCCACGTCGAGCGGGAGTGCGGCTTCCACCTCGTGCGCGGGCTCGGCGGGCACGGCATCGGCCGCAGCCTGCACGGGCCGCCGTTCGTGGCCAACGTGGTGCCGAGCTACCCCGGCGAGTGGAGCGAGGCCTGGAAGCCGTGGGTGCCCGGCATGCTGGTGGCCGTCGAGCCGATGATCGCGATCGGCACCACCGAGACGCGCACCAAGGGCCGCGACTGGCCCATCTGGACCGCCGACGGCACGCTCGCCGTGCACTACGAGGCCGACGTCCTGATCACGGCCGAGGGGCCGCGGAACCTGACCGCGGGATTGTTCGACTTGCCGGACGTGATCGCGGCGTGAGGCACGGTGCGGGGTGACCGCGGCACGCGGGGGCCCTATCCTCCGCGCCATGCTCATCGCCACCCTCGCGACCGTCGCCCTCGCCGTCCCCCCGCAGACCCGCGTCGACCCCGTCACCGACGACTACGCGGGCACGAAGGTCACCGACGACTACCGCTGGCTCGAGCCGCTCGAGA
>JBEITQ010000029.1:0-12598 GCA_040374835.1 Phycisphaeraceae bacterium
CCTCGGCGGTGTCGTCGAAACGCCGCGCCGCCGCCTCGCGCGCGCGGCGCAGGGACTGCAGGAACTCCGCGGCGGCGGGGCACTCCGACGCCGGATAGGTCGCGCGCGCGCTGGACTCGACGCGCTCGATGCGCGGCAGCCGCGCGGCGAGGTCCGTCTCGATCCCGAGGAACGACCGGACGGCATCTCCCAGGCGCGCATAGGCCTGGTCCGCCTGCTCGGGCGACGCGCCCGCGATGGCGATGCCGACCTTCGACAGCGGGTGCCCGCGGTTCGTGCACTCGTCGGAGAGCTGCTTGAGGCGCAGGTAGCTGCCGGTCACGGCCGCCTCGTCGGCGCCCATCAGGAGCACCACCCGCTCGGCACCGATCACGGCATCGACCGGCGGCGCCTCGGCCGGAACGCACGCCACCCAGCGGCGGAGCCCGGCGGCCGCACGCGGCAGCCAGCCGGCCACGGCGCCGGCGCCCGGCGGCGGCACCTGCCGGCCGTCGGCGCGCAGCAGCTCGAGCGTCACGTCCTCGCGCTCGAAGCGCACCAGCGCCGTCGGGCCGTGCGCGCGCGCCACCTCGTCGGCGAACTGCGTGGTCCACAGCCCCGCCATCACGGGCAGGTTGCCCACCAGCACCACGGTCACCTCGCCGACGCGCGGGCCGTCGGCTGACGTCGGACGCGGCGGCGATCCCCCGCCGGAGGTGAAGAGCGCGGTCAGGCTCCCGTAGGCGTCGGCGTTGGACATCGCAACGATCCTCCGTGACGTCGATTCAGCCCGGCGATTCCGCCGCCGGGACCTCGCGTCCCGCGCCGGGGACGCCGAGCCCGCGCATCCGCTGCGCGAGTTCCGCCGCGCGGCCGCTCTGGGCCGGCATCGCGGGGCCTGGGCCGTCGAGGACGGCGCCCGACCCCTCGGCGGTGCCCGGAACATACACCGGGATGCCGGATGCGCCCGTCTCTCCCGCCACGGACGGCGCAAGCGCCGGGACCTCGGAGGCGACCACCCACGCCGCCAGCGCACGGAAGTCGTCGTGGGCCGGGGAGCCGGACGCGTAGGCCACCACGGACTGCCCGTAGCTGGCGGCCTCGCGGAGCACCTCGTGCTCGCGGACGGCCGTGGGCGAGAGGTGCGGCGCGAACTTGCGCCCGATCGCCCCGAGGATGTCGTGGGACAGCTGGCTGGCGTCGCGGTGCAGGGTCGGCAGGACGCGCACCGGGAGCGGCCGGCCGAGACGCTCGACCAGCGCGCCGATCGTGGCCAGCTGGCGCTCGGCGCCGCGGAGCGCGAAGTAGCCGGTCTCGACCGGGACCAGCACCTCGTCGCAGGCGCAAAGCGCGTTGAAGGTCAGGTAGCCGATGGTCGGCGGGCAGTCCACCACGCAGCGGTCGAACGACCCGGCGACGCGCTCCAGGAAGCGTGTCAGGCGCCGGTCGCGGTCGGCGAGCACCGCCAGGCCGCCGCGGGCGCTCTCGAGGCCGGCGAGCGCCACGGTGCAGGGCGCGAGGCGAAGTCCGTTCGACACCTCCCACAGCCAGCCCGTGGGGTCGCTGCCGCCCGGCGGATCGCAGAGGAGCGCCTGCGCGAGGCCGAACTCGATGCGCCCTTCCGGCACGCCCAGGCCCGCGGCGCAGTGGCCCTGGGGGTCCATGTCGACGAGGAGCACCCGCTCCCCGCGCTCGGCGAGCGCGGCGGCGAGGTTGATGGCCGTCGTGGTCTTGCCCGACCCGCCCTTCTGGTTGACGATCGCGAGCGTGCGCATCCGTGCGGCTCGGGGATGATCGGCGCGGCACCGACGGCCGCTGCACTAATGCCCCGGCGGCCGCGACGGGCGCCGCGCGCCGCCGGCGTGCCGTTCAGGTCGCGCCGACCGCCCGCCAAGCCGCGTCGACCGCCTCGTCCGTCGCGGCGATGCCCGTGCGGACGTCCCCGGCCGCGAACGGGACCACCAGCCGGAGCGCCCCGCCCCGGCGCTTCTTGTCCGACGCCATGGCGGCGCGCATGACCGACGCCGGGCGTGGCGCGGGCAACCCCGTCGGCAGGCCGACGGCGCCGAGCGTCGACCGGACGCGCTCCTCGAGCGCCCCGGCGGCCGGGGCACCGAGCGCGGCGGCCAGCCGCGACGCCGCGACCAGCCCGACGGCGACCGCCTCGCCGTGGGTGCATTCGGCATGCATCGACGACTCGATCGCGTGCGCGAACGTGTGCCCGAGGTTGAGCGCGGCACGCGCGCCGTCCTCGCGCTCGTCGCCGGCCACCACCGCGGCCTTGATGCGGACGTTGCGGTCGACGAGCTCGAGGAGGGTCGCCGGGTCCGCCGCCCGGATCGCGTCGGCGCGCGCGGCGATCCAGCCCAGCATGGCCTCGTCGGCGATGATCGCGTGCTTGATGCACTCGGCGAGGCCGGAGCGCAGCTCGCGCGGCGGCAGCGTGGCCAGGCACTCCGGATCGGCCACGACGAGCGGCGGCTGCACGATCGCCCCGAGCATGTTCTTCGCGAGCGTGCCGTCGCCGCGCAGGAGGTTCACCGCGCTCTTGCCGCCGACCGATGCATCGACCATCGCCAGCAGCGTCGTCGGCACCTGCACGCAGGGAATGCCGCGCATGTACGCGGCCGCGACGAACCCCGCGAGGTCGCCCACCGCGCCGCCGCCGAGCGCCACCACCGCGCCGCCGCGGTCGATCCCGCCGTCGAGCATGCGTGCCGCGACGAGCGCCACGGTCTCGAGCGACTTGGCCGCCTCGCCGCCCGCCACCGCGACGTCGACGACGGGCACGGCGATCCCGCCGCGCACCTGCGCGACGCACGCCTCCGGCACGCCGGCGTCCCGCACCAGCGCCACGCGTGCGCCGGCGGATGCGGCGAGGCCGGCCGCCGCCATGCGCTCGCCGACGTGGCGGCGCAGTCCGCACCCGAACTCGATGCGGGATCGCCCGGAAGGCGCGACCACCTCGACCGTGCGCGTCGGCTGCATCCGGCTCAGGCTATCTCGCGTCCGGGCATGCCCGGGCCCGTCAGCACGGGCCCCACGAGCCGAGCATCACGCCGAGGTCGTTGCCGTCCACCAACCCGTCGCCGTTGAAGTCGGCCGGGCCCGGCTCGCCCCACCCGCCGAGCAGCATGCCCAGGTCGTTGCCGTCGACCACGCGGTCGCCGTCGAGGTCGCACGGGCACGCCGGCGGCGCCGGCACCTGCACCTCGTAGGCGCCTCGGTCGATGATCGGCGCGGTGCCGACGCCGGTGTCCGGCACCGAGGCGATGTCGGCGTAGCGGGCGTTCCCCGCCAGGTCCGACGCCATGCCGCCCGTCGGCACCTGCGCGTTCGTGCCCGAGTCGATGCCCGGGGACGTCGGCTGGAGCCGGAAGTCGTTGCCCGCGGCGTTCACGAACTGCGGGTCGACGTTGAGGTTGCCCGTGCCCGTGAACCCGCCCTGCACGATGCACTGCGCGACGGTGTTCGTGCCGCCGCCGGCGTTCACCTGGTTGGCCGCGGTCTGGCCGGTGGGGCCGCTGTTTGCCCAGAAGATGCAGTTGTAGGCCTGCAGGGTGCCGCCCGAGGTGGTGTTGACGCCGCCGGCGGTGCTGGTGGCGACGTTGCCCGAGAAGGTCGAGCTGTAGGCGCGCACGACGCTCGAGGAGACGCCGATCCAGATCGCCGCACCGCCGCCCGTGCCGGTGGCGCGGTTCGCCGTGAACAGGCAGTTCTCGAACGTGGTGTTGCCGCCGCCGTAGGTCTCGAAGGCGCCCGCGCGCAGCGCGCTGTTGCCGCGGAACACGCAGCGGCGGAAGGTGCTGGTGACGGCGTTGGTGTCGAACGCGCCGCCGTAGCTGCCGCCCACGTTGTCGATGAAGCTGCAGTCGGCGAAGGTGGCCTGCGCCGAGAAGATGTAGCCCGCCCCGCCGCCGAAGGTGCAGCGGTTGTCGCGGAAGATGCAGTTGCGCACCGTGGGCGCGCCGCCCGAGACGATCAGGATCCCGCCGCCCTTGTCGTAGTTGCTCGCGCCGGCGCCGTTGGCGTTCCCCGCGCGCACCGTGAAGCCGTCGAGGATCCCGGTCGCGGCCACGCCGCTTCCGACGAGCACGTGGTAGCTGTTGTCGGCGACGTTGGCCGCACCGCTGTCGTTGCCGAGCAGGTCCCCGGTCAGGACGGTGACGTTGGCCGCCCAGTCGCGCTGCTCGCGCGCGGTCTCGGTGCCGGCGAAGCCGCCGTAGATCCCGACGCCGGACTTCATGGTCAGGAACACGGTGCGCGAGGTTCCCGTCGTCGGCTTGTACGTCCCCGCCCTCACCCAGATCTCGTCCCCCGAGACCGAGGCGGCGAGCGCGGCGGCAATGCCGCCCGCGCCCTGGTACGCGTCGGTCCAGCTCGTGCCGTTGTTCGCACCGGAGGTCAGCGAGGCATCGACGTACCGGATGGCGGCATGGGCAGGCAGCGACAGCGCGAGGGCGAGCGCGCCGGCGGCGAACCGGAGAAGGCGGTGGTGGGGCGAAGGCATGCGGGGCTCGCCGGAGGGCGGTCCGGACAAGCCTAGCCGTGGGCGCACGGACGCCAAAGCGCCGTGACCGGAAAGTGACCCCAGAGGGATTCGAACCCTCGTTACCTCCGTGAAAGGGAGGTGTCCTAAACCGGGCTAGACGATGGGGCCGTCCTGCCGAAGGCGGGCGAAGTGTAACGCGCAAAAACAAGGCCGAGCGCCCGGACACCGGCGCTCGGCGGGAAGTGACCCCAAGGGGATTCGAACCCCTGTTCCATCCGTGAGAGGGATGTGTCCTGAACCGGGCTAGACGATGGGGCCGGGTTCCGAGCGAACAAGTATACCGATCCCCCCCTTCCCATGCACGTTGTCTGCGCCTTGGAATTCGAGCGTTCGGCCCTTGCCCCCCTGGCCCGCCAGCGGGGCTGGACGCTGCACTGCTGCGGCCCCGTGCCGGCGGCGTCGAGCGCTGGGCCGGGTCGGCCGCGGCGCCGCCCGAGGGCGAGACGGTCGTGCTGGCCGGCGTCGCGGGCGCGACCTCGCCGATCGACGCCGGCCATGCGGTCGCCGTCGCCGCCGTGGTCGACGGCCGCGGCGGCGAGTGGACGCCGCCCCTCGGGACGGCCGCGCCGCGCACGGCGCGCTGCCTGTCGGTCGAGGCGGTGCTCTCAAGCACCGAGGCGAAGGACCGCGCCGCGCGGAACCACGGCGCGGACATCGTCGACATGGAGTCCGCGGCGTTCGCGAAGGCCGCGACGGCGCGCCGCTGGCGGTGGGCGGTGGTGCGCGGCATCAGCGACACCGTCGACGAGACGCTCCCCGAGGGAATCGGCGACTGGGTCGACGACCGCGGTCGCCTGCGCATCTGGCACGTGGTGCGGGCAATCATCCGCCAGCCCGGGATCCTGGTGCGGCTCAGGACGCTGCGCGCCCGCTCGGTGGCCGCGATGCGAGCGGTCGCGGCCGCGCTGGAATCGATGCCGGCGGGAGGCGCGCCGTGAGCGCCGACCGTCCCGTCGTCGTCTTCGGCGGCACGTTCGACCCGCCGCACCGCCGGCACGTCGAGGTGCTGCGCGGCGTGGACGCGCTGCTGAAGGCGCGTCAGTCGATCGTGGTGCCGGCATGGCGCAATCCGCAGCGCGGTGAGTCGGGCGCGTCCCCGGCCGACCGGCTGGCGATGGCGACGCTCGCCTTCGCCCCGATCGCCGATGCCGTGGTGGTGCCGTGGGAGACCGAGCGCGGCGCGCCCTGCTACTCGATCGACACCATCGAGGGCGTCAGGCGGCGCCAGCAGGCGGGCGAGGTGATGCAGGGACCGCTGCGGCTCGTGGTCGGCAGCGACCAGGCGCTCAACTTCCACACGTGGCGCGACTGGGAGCGGCTGGCGAAACTCGCGACGCCCGCCGTCGTCCTGCGCCCGCCGCACGCGCGCGAGACGTGGCCGGACGCCGTGCGCGCCGCGGTGCCCGCCGGGTGGGCGGAACGGTGGATCTCGTGGACGCTCCCGATCGACCCGGTCGACGTGTCGGGCACGGAGATCAGGCGGCGGCTCGCTGCGGGCGAACCCGTCGACGGCCTGCTCCCCTCCGACGTCGAGTCGTACGTGCGCCGCGCGGGGCTCTACGGCACCGCGGACGGGCGCTGAGCGGGCACCGCGCCGCCGGGCCGCGCGCTCACGCCGGCTCGATGCGGAAGTCGTGGATCTCGCTGTGCGCGCGGCGCGGCGTCAGCGCCGAGAGGCCGTCCGGCCGCTCGTCGAACGCCACGCGGTCGAGCGAGTACCACTGGCCGTGGAAGCGCCACTCGTCCTGCAGCTCGATGCGCGACTCGATCATGCGCTGCACCTCGCCGAGGCTCGAGGCGGTCGCCCACGCGAGGGCGTAGCCCGCGCGCGGTTGGTCCTCGTCGGCGCTCTCCACCACCGCCACGACGTGCCACAGCGTGCGCCCGAGGCGCCGGCCGCTCTCGTCGAGGTTCTCCTCGGGGTCCTCGTCGATCTCCAGGCCCCATGACTCGCGCAGCTGGAAGAGGATCTCGTCGAGGTCCGGGCACTCCTCGTTCTCCAGCACCAGGATCTCGCGCACGTTGAGCGGCGGCTCGGGCCGCGCGTCCACGTCGTCCGGCCAGGTGCGATCGACCTCGTCGAGCCCGTGCCGGGAGAGGATCCGCTCGACGTCGTCGCGCATGCCCGGGGGCACCTGCACCTCGATGCCCTTCCAGCTGTCCAGGAACACCTCCATCCACGGCTCGTCGGCCTGGGCGCCGGCGCCGATCGACCCGTCCTCGAGGAGCACCTGGCGGTAGTCGCGCCAGGACTCCATGAAGTCGTCGAAGGAGACCGGCTCGCGCGCGGTGAACGAGTCCATGGAGCGGAACGCGTCCTTGGACCCCACCTCGACGATCGGGAAGACCTCGTCCGGAAGCAGCTCGAACAGGTCCTCGAGGAGCGTCGCCACGCGCTCGAAGCTGGTCACCGCGTAGAAGCGCAGCAGGTCCGGGGCATCGCCCTCGGACTGCATGAACTCCACGGTGTATCCCTCGACCGGCGCGGGCAGGTCGACGGGCTCGAGACCGAGCGGCAACTGGAACCGGCCGATCCGGTGGCGCTCGAGGTCGGAACGGAGGATGAACGAGCGCATGGAGGACCCGAGTGTAGGGGTCCCGCACGGCGGCGCAAAGCCCCGCCCGCCCTCAATGCCCGAGATAGGCCGCGCGGACGCGCTCGTCGCGGAGGAGTTCCTGCCCGGAGCCGGACAGGACCACCTTCCCGGTCTCCATCACGTACGCCCGGTCGCTCATCCGGAGCGCGGCGGTGGCGTTCTGCTCCACGAGGAGGATCGTCATCCCCTGCGCGCGCAGCACGTCGCGGACCGTGTCGAAGATCTTGCGCACCAGGAGCGGGGCGATTCCCATCGACGGCTCGTCCATCATGAGCATGCGGGGGCGGCTCATCAGGGCACGCGCGATCGCGAGCATCTGCTGCTCGCCGCCGGAGAGCGTCCCGCCGAGCTGCGAGGCGCGGTCGCGCAGCACCGGGAACATGGCGAAGGAGCGCTCGAGGTCCGCGGCCACGCCGTCGCGGTCGTTGCGCGTGAACGCGCCCATCTGCAGGTTCTCCAGGACGGTGAGGCGCGGGAAGATGCGGCGGCCCTCGGGCACCTGCACCAGCCCGCGGCGCACCACCTGCTCGGGCGAGAGTCCGTCGATCGGCGCGCCGTCGAACTCGATGCGTCCCGCGGAGGCGCGGTGGATGCGCGAGATGCACATCAGCGTGGTCGACTTGCCCGCGCCGTTGGCGCCGATCAGCGAGACGATCTCGCCCGGGAGCACCTCGAGGTCGATGCCGTGCAGCACCTCGGCGCGGCCGTAGGCGTGGCGCAGGCCCGAGACGCGGAGGATCGGCCGAACGGCCCCGCTCATGCCGGCACCTCGGTGCCCAGGTAGGCCGCGATGCATGCGGGGTCGGACTGGATCTGCGCCGGGGTCCCCTCGGCGATCTTGCGCCCGTGCTGCAGCACGGCGACGCGGTCGGAGATCCCCATCACCACCTTCATGTCGTGCTCGATCAGGATGACCGTGACGCCGCTCTCGCGGATGCGCCGGATGATGCGCATGAGGTCCGCGCTCTCGGAAGGGTTCATGCCCGCCGCGGGCTCGTCGAGCAGCACGAGGCTCGGGCCCGTGGCCAGCGCACGCGCGATCTCCAGGCGGCGCTGGTGGCCGTAGGGCAGGCTTCGCGCGAGCTCGGCCGCGCTCTCGCCGAGGTCGACGAACCGCAGCAGCTCGAAGGCGCGCCGGCGCATCGACTCGCGCTCGCGCCAGAACCACGGCGGCCGGAAGAGGCAAGCCCAGAAGCCGCTGCGGAAGTGGCGGTCCATGCCGACGAGGACGTTCTCGACGAGGTTCATCTCCGGGAACAGCCGGATGTTCTGGAACGTCCGCGCCACGCCCGAGCGCGCCAGCAGGTCCGGCGTGCGCCGCTGCGACCGCCAGATCGCCGCGTGCGCCATGCATCCCACCAGGCCCGCGACGAGGGCCGCGCCCCACGTGAGCCACGGGCCCGCGTCGCGGAGGACGCCCGGGACCGATGCGATCGCCCCGCCCCACGGGAACGGCTCGCCGAAGACGTAGCGGTCCACGATCGCCGCCTGCCAGAGCGACGTCGCGTTGAGCGCCAGCACCGCGAGCACGGCGCTGAGCGCGCCGACCGCGGCGTTCGCCCCCCACTGCCGCGGGCCCCAGGTGCGGCGCACCTCGCGCCCGCGGAACAGCACCGTGCCCTCGGACGGTTCGTAGATGCCGGTAATGGCGTTGAAGAGCGTCGTCTTCCCCGCGCCGTTGGGGCCGATGACGGCGTAGATCTCGCCCGGACGGACCGAGAGGCTCACGCGCTCGTTGGCCACCAGCCCGCCGAAGCGCACGGTGACGTCGCGCACGTCGAGGATCGCGCTCACGCCGACACCCCCTTCGGCGTGCCGGGCGGCGATTCACCGTCGCCCGGCGGGGGCTCGTGCACCTCGGTGGGCGGCAGGATGCCCTGCGGGCGGAACACCATCATGAGGATGAGCGCCAGGCCGAACAGCAGGAACTTCCAGTTGGTCGGGCTGACGAGCACGTTGCGCGCCCATGCGCCCAGGAAGTGCCAGGCGCGGTCGAGGCCGTGCAGCCCCTCCAGCGACGCCGGCGGCGCCGAGTCGCCGCCGCCCACGAGCTCGGTGAGCTTGACGAGCACCACCGAGTTCATGCCCACCATCACCGCGGCGCCCAGGAGCGTGCCGCGCACGCTGCCGATCCCGCCGACGATCACGATGCAGAGGGCCAGCACCGACATCTGGAAGTCGTAGTTGCCCGGCTCGCCGGAGCTCGAGAGCCGGCTCGCCATCAGCGCGCCGGCGAGCGCCGCGAGCGCCGCCGTGGCGGCGAAGGCCTGCATCTTCGCGCGGTCGGGGCGGATGCCCATGGCGCGGCTGGCGAGCTCGTCCTCGCGGATCGACAGCCACGCGCGGCCGACGCGGCTGCGCTCCAGGCTTCGCACGCCGACCACCACCAGCACCAGGATCGCGAGCAGCAGCCAGTACTGGCCGCGCGCGCCGAGCTCGTGGCCCAGGATGCCGGGCGCCGGCAGCGGGTTGATGCCCTGCGTCCCCTTCGTGATGCCGTCGAGGTTCACCAGGACGTCCTTCACGATCTCGCCGAAGCCGAGCGTGACGATCGCCAGGTAGTCGCCGCGCACGCGAAGCGTCGGGGCGCCGAGCGCCAGGCCGGACAGCACGCCCACCGCGAGCGTGGCGGCGAGCCCGCCCCAGAAGCCCAGCTGGAACGGATAGATCTCGCAGGTGGCGATCGCGAACGTGTAGGCGCCGATCGCGGCGAACGCGGCCACGCCCAGGTTGAGGAGCCCGGTGAACCCGGTGAGGACGTTGAGCGCCAGGCCCAGCAGCGCGAAGACGAACACGTCGCACAGCTGGTCGCTCAGGCGCCACGCCTCCGGCAGCAGCCCCTCGACGAGCGGGAACGCCGCCACCGCGGCGAGCACCAGCGTCGAGGTCGTCAGGCGGCGCGAGGCGGTCTCCATCGTCACACCTTCTCCCGCAGGCGGGCGCCGAGGAGACCCGACGGCCGGAACACGAGGATCAGGATCAGGATCCCGAAGACCACGGTGTTGGTCCACCGCGCCTCGACGTACTGGTCGCTCATCGAGCGGGTGACGCCGATCAGGATGCCGCCGAGCACCGCGCCGGGAAGGTTGCCGATGCCGCCGAGCACCGCGGCGATGAAGGCATCCATCCCCATGCGGTAGCCCATCTGGAAGCTGATCGTCTGGTTGCAGAGGCTGTAGACGACGGTCGCGAAGCCGCCGAGGGCGCCGCCGATCGCGAAGGTCGCGCCGATCACGCGCTCGACGTCGATGCCCATGAGCGCGGCGGCGGTCGGGTTCTGCGCCACCGCCCGCATCGCCTTGCCGAGCCGCGTGAAGCGGACCAGCACGGTGAGGCCGCCCATCAGAGGCACGGTCACGCACAGGACGAGCAGGTCGGTCCGGGAGAAGACCACGTCCCCGAGCTGCGCCGCGGGCAGCGCGGAGACGAGCGCCGGGAAGGACTTCGGCGCCGCCGCGCTCGTGCCGCCCGCGAAGGCGTCCATCGGCAGGCCGCCCCAGAACAGCCCGAGGTTCACCAGCACGAAGCTCGCGCCGATCGCGCTCACCAGCAGGCTCAGCTTGCTCGCCCGACGCAGCGGCCGGTACGCGAGGCGGTTGATCGACCAGTTGAGGGCGCCGCAGAAGCACGCGGTCGCCACCAGGAGGGCGACCAGCCCCGCCGCGCCGCCGGCGCCCGACCACGCGTCCATCCCCAGCGCGCCGGCCGCGGTGAGGGCGAAGAACGCCCCCAGCATGCACAGGTCCCCGTGCGCGAAGTTGATCAGCTCGATGATGCCGTACACCATCGTGTAGCCGATGGCGATCAGCGCGATGATCATGCCGTTGGAGAGCCCGGTCACCAGCTGCTGGGAGAACACCTCCTGGGCCGACAGCATGCCGTCGGCCGCGAAGGCGGGCACCGCCTCCGCTCGCGCGAGGATGCAGGGCACGAGGTGTTCCGCCGCCGCGATGGCCCGCTGCATCACTCCGCCTTGGAGGGCGCGCCGCCGACGGCCTTCACGAACTTGAACTCGCCGTTCTCGATCGTGTTCACGCTCATCATGCGGTTGGTGGTGTCGCCGTTGGCGTCGAAGCTCCAGGTGCCGAGCGCGCCGGTGAAGTCCTTGGTGGCGGCCACCGCGGCGATGACCGAGGCCCGGTCCTTCGACTCCGCGCGGTCGATGGCGTCGAGCAGGACGCGCGCCGCCTCGTAGCCGTACACCGCGTAGGCCTCGGGCAGCTCGCCGTGCTTGGCCTTGTAGCGCTTGACGAAGTCCGCGCCGAGGCCGGTCAGCTGGTCGGAGGGCAGGCCGCCGAAGGTGATGTACACGCCGCCCTGCTCCTTGGTGACGTTGTCCTTGCCCGAGGCCTCGATGAAGGCGCGCTCGAACGTGCCGTCCGGTGACACGAAGGGCACCTTCGCGCCGCCGGCGCGCAGGTCCTTCAGCACCTGCGCCGCATTGGTCTGGGTGGTGCCGCCGAAGAAGACCGCCTCGGCGCCGGCCGCGCGGATCTTGGTCACGAGCGACCGGTAGTTCGACGCCTTCGGGTCGATGCCCTCGAAGCCGACCACCTGCACCCCCGAGGCCTCGGCGGACTTGCGGAACACGTCCGCGATGCCCTTGCCGTACAGCTCGCGGTCATGGAGCACGAACACCTTCTTCGCCCCGAGGTCGGAGCGGATGAACTCGCACGCCACCGCGCCCTGGATGTCGTCGGCGGGCACGACGCGGAAGTAGCTGATCTTGCCGGTCGGGCGGTACACGGCCGGCTCGTTGGGCTCGCCCATCCCCGGCTTCGTGAGGCCGGTGTGGGTGTTGCCGGGGCTGATCATCACCAGCCCGGCCTTGTTGAGCATGGGCATCGAGACCTTCGCCGCGCCCGAGTTGTACGTGCCGACGTAGCCGATCACCTCGGCGTCGGCGATCGCCTTCTTCGCGTTGGCGGCCTCCACCTGCGGGTCCCAGTTGCCCTTCTGCGGGCTGGCGTCGTCCATGTCCTCGTAGGCGATGGCGAAGCCGTCGACCTGGCCGCCGCGCTCCTCGATGGCCATGCGGATGCCGTTGACCATGCTCGTGGTCTGCGCGTTGGCGCTGCCGGTGCGCGGCAGGCTGCTCACGATCTTGAGGGTCTTTCCCTGCTGCGGGACGGCAGCTGCACCGGCGAGGGCGGCCGCGAGCGAGATCGCGGAAACGATGGCGGCGGACCGGCGGATCATGCCGCGATCATAGCCGTGGTCCGGAAACGTCGCAGATTTCCCGGTGCGAGGGCCCGAGCCCGCGCTATCGTCCGCGCCGACACGGACCCCAAAGGACACAGGACACCATGAACCTCCGAACCACCTCCCTCGTCGTCGCGACCCTCCTCGCCTCCTCCACGCTGCCGATCGGCTGCGGCCCCAGCTCGAGCCTCCCGCCCGAGGAGCAGGTCAAGATCCTGAAGGACGACGTGGCCGCCACGATCGAGACGTGCAAGTCGAAGTTCCCCGC
>JBEITQ010000153.1:0-5032 GCA_040374835.1 Phycisphaeraceae bacterium
CCTCGGCCTTCGTGAGCCGATCCTTGCTGTCGGGGTCCTTCTCGATGCGCAGCGCGGCGCACTCGACCTCGAGCTGCGATAGGCGGCGGCGCACCTGGTCGAGCGCCGTGGGCATGCTGTCGTTCTCGATGCGCAGGCGGCTCGCCGCCTCGTCGACGAGGTCGATCGCCTTGTCCGGCAGGAACCGGTCGCTGATGTAGCGGTGGCTCATCTGCGCCGCGGCCACCAGGGCACCGTCCTGGATGCGGCAGCCGTGGTGCGCCTCGTAGCGGGGCTTGAGGCCGCGCAGGATCGCGATCGTGTCGTGCACGCTCGGCTCGCCGACGAACACCGGCTGGAAGCGGCGCTCGAACGCCGGGTCCTTCTCGATGTGCTGGCGGTACTCGTCGAGCGTGGTGGCACCGATCGTGCGCAGCTCGCCGCGGCTGAGGGCGGGCTTGAGGAGCTGGCCGGCGCCGGGGCTGCCGGTGTTCGCGCCCGCGCTGACCACGGTGTGGATCTCGTCGATGAAGAGGATGATCTCGCCGGCCGAGGCGCTCACCTCGCGGATCACGGCCTTCAGGCGCTCCTCGAACTCGCCCTGGAACTTCGCGCCCGCGAGGAGCTGCCCGACGTCGAGCGCCACCAGGCGCACGGACTTCATCTGCTCCGGGCAGTCGCCGTTCACGATGCGCTGCGCCAGCCCTTCGACCACCGCGGTCTTGCCCACTCCTGGCTCGCCGATCAGAACCGGGTTGTTCTTCGTGCGTCGGCTCAGGACCTGCATGCAGCGGCGGATCTCCTCGTCGCGGCCGATGACCGGGTCGAGCTTTCCCGACCTCGCCTTCTCGGTGAGGTCGATGCCGTACTTCTTCAGGGCCTCCATGGTGTTCTCTGCGTTTGGATCGTTCACGTTCTTCACTCCGCTGGCGGCGCGGATCTCCTCGATGGCCTTCCTGAGCTTCCGTTCGTCTGCGCCGAGCGCCTGGAGCGCGGACTTCGCGGTTCCGGCCGCGGTGGCGAGCGCAAGCAGCAGGTGCTCGGCGCTCGTGTACTCGTCCTGCATCGACTTCGCCAGCCGCTGCGCCTCCTGCACCGCCTGGCCGAGCTGCGCCGCGGGCCGTGGCGACGCGCCCGTCACGGTCGGCATCCGCTTCAGTTCCGCCTCGGCCACCTGCCGGACGCGCGACGGATCGATGCCTGCGCGGCCAAGGATCGACGCGGCCGGCCCGCGTGCGTCCGCGGCGAGCGCGGCCAGCAGGTGCATCGGCGCGTACTCCGCATGGCCGGCCGTGGCGGCCATCGACTGTCCGGACTGGAGCGCCTCCTGCGCGGCGTGGGTGAACTGTTCCTCGGGCATGGCAAGGATGGTGGTTGCAAGCGGCGTGCCGCACGCCGGGCCCGGCACGGCGCGCGCGGGATGCATCCGGCGCAGCCACGCCGCCGCCGACTGCCGTTCAGGCAGTCGTGCGATGCGGCCGCCAGGGCTCCGCGGGAAAGCCCTCGGGGATCGTTTCCGCCCGGTCGCCGATCCAGCCTGCCAGCCATTCCATCGCGTCGACGAGGCGCGGGCCCGGCCGGTTGAACATCTGGTTGCCGTCGACGAGCATCACGCGGTCGCTCGTCCGGCCGCGCGCGGCCTCGGCGCGCGCCGCACGCACGGGTTCGAGCGACTCCCACCAGTCCTGCCCCTCCAGCGCGCGCACGGCCTCTCGCACGGCGGCCAGCGGATAGCCGCAGGGGCTCACCACCACGCGCTCCGGCCCGCTCGCTGCGATCTCCTCCGCCGTCGCGACGCGGCTCTTGGCGCCGGCGCGGTTGAGCGGGTGCCGGCCGCCGGCCATCTCGATGAGTTCCGGCGTCCAGTGCCCGCCGACGAAGGGCGGGTCGGTCCACTCCAGGAACAGCACCGAGGGGCCATCGGTGAACGGCACCGCCCGCTCGGCGGCGGTCCAGAGCCGGTCGCGCAGCGCGGTGGCCGCCGCGCGCGCCGCATCCGCGCGACCGACCGCCTCGCCCACCGCAAGCAGGTCATCGAGCACCTGCCACACGGCGATCGGGTTCAGGTTGACGACGCGCGGCGCCGTCGGCAGCGTGCGTGCCACGCGCTCGACGGTGCGCAGGTCGATGCTGCACACGTCGCAGAGGTCCTGCGTCAGGATCACGTCCGGCGCGAGCGCGGCCAGCCGCGCCTCGTCGAGCGTGTAGAGCGACTGCCCCGACGACAGCGCCTCGCGGACCTGGGCATCGATCGCGCCCGCGTCCGGGGCGGTCGAGGCGCCCTCGCCAGCGACGTGCGCGATCCGCGCGGCGGTGAGCGCGGGCGCGCGCATCGCCGCGGCCGGCCAGTCGCATTCGTGGCTTCGTCCCACCAGCAGGTCGCCGCCGCCGGCCGCGAAGAGCAGCTCGGTGGCCGACGGCAGGAGGCTGACGACGCGCGGCGGCTGCATGCGGGAAGGCTCCGGAGACGACGACGCCCGGCCCGGGGCCGGGCGTCAGCGGGAGGAAGCTGGGGATCTAGGATTCGAACCTAGACAAACTGAGTCAGAGTCAGTTGTGCTACCGTTACACCAATCCCCAGTGAGCGGGTCGGACCGGGAATTCTAGCGCGGCGGTGCACTTGGCGTGGCACTCGGCGCGCTGCCCTGCGGCGGCGTCGGCGGGGGTGCCGGCTGCGGCCGGATGGCCTTGCGGACCGCGCTCTCGGACTTCATCTGCTGCTCCAGTTCCGCGATCCGGGCGCGCGCGGCGGCCAGCTCGGCCTCGGCGGCGGGGGTGGCCGCGGGCGCAGGAGACGGCACGGCCGGCGGTGGCTCGACGGCGGCAGGCGCAGGCGGCGCCGGCGCGGCCCCACCCGCCGGATGGCTCGCGGCGGTGGCCGGCGGCTTCGGCATCGGCGCGCCGAGCGGGCGCACCATGTGCTTCGGATCCCAGGCCGCGAGCGTGACGGTGGTCTCGGTGCGCCGGCCTGCACGCACCATCGAGAAGGCGATCGCGTCGCCTGGCTTCTTCGCGCGCACCACGGCGCGGATCGCCTCGGGCGACGCATTCGGCGAACCGTCGACCGCGACGATGATGTCGTGCGGCCGGATGCCGGCCTGGGCGAGCGGCAGGTCCGGGATCACCATGCCGACCGCGGCGCACTGCCCGCCGTCGGGCGCGGTGTGCTCGGCGTGGAGGTGCGCGACCACCGACGGCGAGACGGTCTCGAGCCGCCCGCCGAGCATCGCGGCCGGCGGCACGAGCACCTTCCCGTCGAACGTGACGTAGGTGCCGGGTTCGGGCGGCGTGCCGTGCGAAGGCGTCCAATTGGACGGAAGGTCGAGTCGCTCGACGATGCCCCCGTCGCTGCCGAGCACGGCCACGATCGAATCGCGGCGGTAGATGCGCTCGTCGGGCACGCGCGTTCCGTCCATCCAGACCTCGACGTGCCCGTCGGCGAAGGCGCGCAGCTCGTAGCGGTGCGCCTGGCCGTCGCGCGCGGGCATCAGCTGCTCGGGGGTCGCGTTCGAGAGGTCGGGCTTCGCGGGTGCGGGCGGCGGTGGTGGCGCGGGCGCCGGCGCCGCTGCAGGCGGCGGCTCGGGCGCGGGTGCGGGTTCCGGCGCGGGCGCGGACTCCGGTCGCACGGCCGGCTCCGGCGTGGCCACGGGCTCGGGCGTCGGTGCAGGTGCCACCTCGGGCGTCGCCTGCGCGACGACGGCCGGCTCCGGAGCCGGCTCTTCTCCCGGCATCGCCAGCTCCGCTTCGTGGGGAAGCGTGACTGGTTCCGGTGCCTTGCGTCCCGACAGGCCCGCGCACGCGGTCAGCGCGGTGGCGGCCAGGGAACTCGCGATCATCGCGCGCATGGCGGAAATCATACAGAAGCTATCGTTCGCTCCCCGTGGATCGAGCCCGCGGACACCTCCTCGCCGTCGGCGCGTCGATGGCCGCCGCGCTCCTCGTCGGCTGCGACGGGCAGCGCGCGGGCCGTGGCGTCGATTCCGCCGGTGCCGGCGCCACGTGGCGCTGGCGCGCCGAGCGCATGGAGGTGAGCGCGCTCACCACGGCGTCGGTCGACGCCTCGGGTGCCCCGGCGGTGCTCGATGCGCGCATCGACTTCTTCGACTCCGAGGGCGACGAGACCAAGGCGGTGGGTGCGCTGTCCGTCCTGGTGCTGCTCGACGGCACGCAGGTGGGGCGCCAGTCGGCCGACCTCGAGGGCCGCGGCGGCCACGCGCGCGCGTGGGATGCGGCCACGCGCACCTACTCGCTGCGCATCCCGCTCTCGCAGGTGCCGCCGCCCGGACGGATCACGGTGGTGCAGGCGACCTTCGAGGGCGTCGACGGCGCGCGCATGACCGCGTCGCGCCAGGTGCGCTGGCCGGAGCGATCGAAGTGACCTCCGGCGCCGCGCCCGCGGCGGAATCGTCGGTGGTCCCTACCCCCCGGCGCCTGGGGACGGCGGCGGCCGACGTGCTGCTGCTCACCACGGCCCTGATCTGGGGGTCCACGTTCGTCGCGCAGAAGCTGGCCACCGCGCACATGGGGCCGCTGCGCTTCACGGGCGTGCGCTTCGCGGCCGGGGCGCTCATCCTGCTGCCCGTGGCGCTCTGGCGCTGGCGGCGCATCGCCTCGGCGCGCGCCCGGCGCGACTCGATCCTCGGTGGGCTGCTTGCGGGCCTCGCGATGGCGGTGGCGAGCACCACGCAGCAGGTCGGGATGCACGAGACCAGCGTGAGCAACGCGGGCTTCATCACGTCGCTGTACGTGATCATCGTGCCGTTCCTGGGGATGTTCGTCGGCCAGCGCGTCGGATGGAACGTCTGGGCCGGCGCGGTGCTCGCGGTGGCCGGGCTCTTCTTCCTCAGCCTCTGGAACCCGGGCGGCGCGATCGCCATGAGCCGCGGCGACCTGTGGGTGCTTGCCTGCGCGCTGGCCTGGAGCGCGCATGTCCAGGTGATCGGCTGGGCCGCGCGCGAGGCGGACGCCTTCGTGGTGAGCGCGGTGCACTTCGCGGTGACCGGGGCCTTCGGGCTCGCCGCCGCCACCGCGGTGGCGGCGTTCTTCCCCGACG
>JBEITQ010000008.1:0-23498 GCA_040374835.1 Phycisphaeraceae bacterium
CATCGCCCCGCGCCGCGCGCCCACCGCCGCGGCCAGCGCGGCCAGGCCGCCGCACAGCGCCATCGGCAGCCGGATCGCGAAGCCGGTGTGCCCGAACACTTCGATCGAGGCGGCCATCATCCACGTGACCAGCGGCGGCTTCTCGTAGAACTTGAACCCGCTCATCTGCAGGGCCAGCCACTCGCCCCGCTCCACCATCTGCGCGGCGATGCTGCCATAGCGGGTCTCGTCGGCGGTGAGCACCGGCCGTGCCCCCAGGAACAGCAGGTTCACCGCGATGAACGCGGCCGCGGCGGCCATGATCGCGCGTCTGGGGGACATCGCCGGGCGAGCATAGCCGTGGCTCGGGATACGCTCCGGCCCACGGAGGTCACCTGCATGTCCATCGCACCGCTCGCCATCGCCGCCCTGCTCGCCGCCGCGCCCGACGCGCCGGCACCCGGCACGTCGCTCACCGTCTACTCCTCGGCCGATCCCGCGGGCTTCGACCCACGGCAATTCGTGCAGCAGCAGCGGGCGAGCGGCATGGACAACGTCTGGGGCGTGCCCGGATACGGGGTGGTGAAGGTGGTGCGGAAGGTGGCGATCCCGAAGGGGACCGGCGACGTTGCGTTCACCGACGTGGCGGCATGGATCGACCCCACCACCGTGTCGTTCGCCGACCTCGAGGACCCGTCCACCACGGTGCTCGAGCAGAACTTCCAGTTCGACCTCGTGAGCCCGTCGAAGCTCATGGAGCGCTACGTCGACCGCCCGGTGTCCCTCACCGTGCCGATGGGCGACGAGGCAAGCAACGTCTCGGGCACCCTCCTCAGCGCCACGCAGGGGCAGCTCGTCCTGCAGACCGCGGACGGGCTGCGCGTGGTGCCCATGCAGGGCGCGCAGGTGCAGCTCGGGTCGCTTCCCGGCGGGCTGCTGACCAAGCCGACGCTCGTCTGGAAGCTCTCCGGCAAGTCGGGCGGCGACCACCTCGTGCGTACCACCTACCAGACGGCCGGCATGACCTGGCGCGCCGACTACAACCTGGTCCTCGACGGCGCCGACGCGAACGCCGGCATCACGGCGTGGGTGACGCTCATGAACCTCTCGGGCGCGTCGTACATGGACACCGAGCTCAAGCTGGTGGCCGGCAACGTGCAGAAGGTGGAGCCGAGCCGGCCGATGATGCGCGCCGGGGCACCGCAGGCCATGGCGATGGCGGACACGGCCGCGGGCTTCGAGGAGAAGTCGTTCTTCGAGTACCACCTCTACACCCTGCCGCGCCGCACCGACGTGCTGCAGAACTCCACGCAGCAGCTGGCGCTCTTCCCCCCGGTGGCCGCCTTCAAGGTCACCAAGGAGCTGGTGCTCGACCTCGCCGGCGGCATCGGCGCCCCGGGCGCGCCGATCGTCGACCGCGACTTCGTGATCGCGCGCAAGGGGAATCCCTCGGTGATGGTCTCCTTCGAGAACCGCAGGGAGAACCAGCTGGGCATGCCGCTCCCCGCCGGCAAGGTGCGCGTCTACAAGGAGGATCCCGCCGACGGCACGCTCGAGTTCGTGGGCGAGGACCTGATCGGCCACACGCCGCGCAACGAGACCGTGAAGATCCGTCTCGGCGAGGCGTTCGACGTGGTGGGCGAGCGCACGCGAACGGACTTCTCGGTCGACAACGCGGCCCGGCGCATGACGGAGACCATCCAGGTGGAGGTGCGCAACCAGAAGGCGACCGCCCAGAAGGTGCGCGTGCTCGAGCGGCCCTACCGCTGGAGCAACTGGGAGATCGCCCGGAAGTCCGACGACTTCGCCAAGCTCGACAGCGGCACCATCGCCTTCGACGTCGACATCCCGGCCGAGGGCACGAAGGTCGTCGCCTACACCGTCACCTACACGTGGTGACGGCGCTCATTCCTCGCCGAGCAGGATCCGGACCACGAGGTTGGCCTGCACGTGGGCGGCGACGCCGACGCGCGGCGCCATGAGCCCGCGCCCCGGCTCGGCCGCGCTCGACAGGTCCCCGACCACGAACACCCTCCCGCCGAGCCGGCGGACCCCGATCGATGCCGCGTCGCCGTGCCCCGCCACGCCGGAGGCGCCGACGACCGGCACGCCCGGGCGCGCCGCGGCGAACGACTCGAGCAGCATCTCCTTCTGGTCGGCGCGGTCGAATGCCTCGACCAGGACGTCGGCCGCGGCGAAGGCCGCAGGCACGTTCGAGGCATCGAGCCGCACCGCATGCGCCTCGATCGCCACGTAGGGATTGATGCGGCGGAGGTTGGCCGCGAGCGCCTCGGTCTTCGGCATCCCGAGCTGGTCCACGAAGTACTGCTGGCGGTTGAGGTTGCTCGGCTCGACCACGTCGAAGTCGGCGATCGCCAGCCGCCCCACGCCGACGCGCGCCAGCGCCACCGCGACCGCGGACCCGAGGCCCCCGAGTCCCGCGATGCCGACGCATGCCCGCTTCAGCCGCGCGTGCACGCCCGGCGTGTGCCGCGCCACCATCAGCGCCTCGAGCTCGTCGGCACCGGGCGCCTCGCCCCGGCGGATCAGGGTGACCTCGTCGCCGTCGCGCACGGGATGGCTTCCGTCGACCACCGCGCCGTTGACGACCACGAGGTCCGCACCCGGCTTCACGCGCGCGCACACCGACGCCGCGTCGCTCGCGGCGGGAATCTCGGTGGAACGGCCGTTGACCATGATCCGCATCGGTTGCTCGCCGGGGGCGCGCAAGGCTAGCACCGCGCGGCAGGCTCCCCGTCGGCGCGACGCATCCCGTTTCGGGGACGCGTCCGGTTTCGGCTGCCGCCCATCCGCGCGACACTTCCGCCCGCCAGCGATGCACGCTGGCGCGGTCGGCTCGGTGCCGTCCGCGTTCCCCGGCCGCCGGTCCTCCACCGGTCCGCAACTCAGGGAGGCAACCGATGCCACGATCGAACCGAACCGTCCGTTCCTCTGCCGCACCCGTCTTCGCCTGCGCCGCCATGCTCGCCATGGCCGCCTGCGAGACCAAGCAGGCCTGCAAGACCAACGGCGACGGGACCATCACCGCCGAGCTCGCCTTCCCGACCGGCGACCGCTCGACCAGCGCCGTGATGGTGCGCCAGTGCAGCCCCGGCGAGGTGCAGGTCGGGCGCGAGGCCGAGTACGTCATCGAGGTGGAGAACCTGACCCGGGGCGACCTGCAGAACGTCTCGGTCAACCTCGAGAACATGTCCAACATGCGCTTCGTCAGCGCCACCCCGGCGCCGGTGGAGGGCCCGAACGGGCACGTGTCCTGGATCCTGCCGGAACTGCCCGCCAAGGAAATGCGCACCATCCGCCTGCGCGCGGTCCCCACGGGGACCGGCACCGCGAGCAGCTGCCTGACCGCCAGCTACGCCAACATGCTCTGCGCGTCCACGTCGGTGGTCTCGCCGGCGCTCAGCCTCGAGAAGGACGTCACGCCCGACTCGTGCACCGCCTGCGACCAGATCTCGCTCACCTACGTGGTGCGGAACTCGGGCAGCGGCACCGCCCAGGACGTCGTCGTGCGCGACACGCTGCCGGCGGGCATGCGCACCTCCGACGGGCGCACGGCCATCGAGCTGAAGGCCGGCGACCTCGAGTCGGGCAAGGAGCGGCGCTTCACCGTGTCCGCGAAGGCCGACCGGAGCGGCACCTACGCCTCGGCGGCCTCGGCCTCCAGCGCCTCGGGCGCCGTCGCCACGTCCGACATGGCCGAGACCGTCGTCCGGCAGCCGGCGCTCGCGTTCAGCTGCGACGCCAACAACCGCGTCTTCGTCGGCCGCGACCTCGACTACCGGCTCACCGTCCGCAACGTCGGCCAGTGCGACGCCGCGGACACCGTGCTGAAGGCGGCCATCCCCAACGGCGCGCGCTTCGTCTCGGCCGACGGCAACGGCAAGCTCGAGGGCTCGAACGTGGTCTGGGACCTTTCCACCCTGCCTGCCGGCCGCGCGCAGACGGTGCGCATGAACGTCCGTCCGTCGGGCATCGGCGCCGCGAAGGTCCGCGCGAGCGCGTCCGCCCAGTGCGTCTCCGCCGTGGACACCGAGTGCGCCACCGAGGTCTCGGGCGTGCCGGCCATCCTGCTCGAGGTGATCGACATGGTCGACCCGATCGAGGTCGGCCAGGACGTCACCTTCAGCGTCGTGGTCACCAACCAGGGCTCGTCGCAGGACTCGAACGTCAAGGTCGCCGCGACGCTGCCGCCCTCGCTCCAGTTCGTCTCGGGCACGGGCGCGACGGCCGTCACGGGCAGCGGCCAGACGGTCACCATCGCGCCGGTCGCCGCGCTGGCCCCCGGCGCGCGCGTGGAGTGGAAGGTGGTCGCCAAGGCGAAGTCCGCCTCGGACGCCCGCAGCCGCTGGGAGCTCTCCAGCGACCAGTTCCGCAGCGCGATCTCCGAGACCGAGTCCACCACGCTCTACCAGCAGCAGTGACGGGCCACGCCAACGGCCCGGGCCGCGGCGCCTCGGCGCCCGGTCCGGGCCGGGCGGAAGGGGCGGCGGACGCACGGTCCGTCGCCCCTGCTTCGTTTCCGTTCTTCGCCTCCCAGTCAGAAGAGCAGCTGCAGCTGCCCGCGCACCACCACCTCGCCGGCGCCCTGTCCGGTCCCCGACGGCCGCCAGTCCGCACCCGCGATGTTCTCGCCGAAGATGCCGTTCTGGAAGCGCACCGGGTTGAACGCGTACCCGCCGTCCAGCGAGAACTTCAGCGCGTTCTTGTTGAAGTACCAGTTGAGCCCGAGGGTGACGATGTTGAGGGTCTGGTCATTCAGCGCGTTGGGCGCGTAGGTGGCGGGATCGAACCCGCTCTGGACCCACAGGCCTTCCCACCTCGCGACGAACTCGAGCTCGGGCACGATGAACACGCCGCCCTGGACGACGGCGCCCAGCGAGAGCGCACCATTGACGCCCTGCTGCCGCGCGGTCTCGCCGCCGGCATAGATGGTGTTGCCGAGGAACGCGCTCCACAGGCTCCAGCCGTCGCCGCGGAGGTTGGCATCGGCGGTCCAGGTGAGGAGCGTCATCACGTCGGTTACGGCATTGGCCACGTTCGCGTTCGGGATGATGGTGCCGTTGCCCGGCGCCTGGCGCTCCAGCGGCGGCGACCCACCCGCCCGCTGGACGTTCACCGCAAGGCCGAGCATGGCGCCGAACGGGCTTCCCACCCAGCCCTGCATGTCGCGGAACTGCCCCCATTCCCCCGCGGGCATCCACTCCAGGCGACCGGTGAACGCCCAGTTCGTCAGGTTGCCGCCGCGCTGGATGATGCCGACGTCCCGGTTGGCGCCGCCGTCGTTGTACGAGGCATACGTGCGGACGTGCCTCGACTCCCATCCAAGCAGCACGCCCTGCACGAACTTGGTGTTGAAGTAGTCGTTCACGAGCGACCGCTCCACCATCTGCTGCGTCCGGCTCGAGGTGTTCTCCTCGTAGTTGAAGAAGTTCTTCCACTGGCCGGCACGGACGTAGAACCCATCGCCGAGGGCCTTCTGCATCCAGACGTCGGCCCAGCGCAGCGGCTGCACGCCCAGCGACGCGTCACGCTGGTACTGAAGCTGCACGCGATAGGTCACGCTTGGATCGAACACGTTGCCGAAGAAGTTCAGCTGCATGCGCCGGATCTCGAAGCCGTACTCGTCCGGCTCGGTGCCTGCCGCGATGGCCCGCTTGGGCAGCGTCGAGTAGGCGTAGCGAACCTGGATCTGCCCCTCGAGGTTCAGCCGGAAGTTGCCGTCGGGGCTGGCAATGAAGAAGTTCTGGTCGTGACCCGCGGAAAATCCCTCCGAACGGAACGATGCCCGCTGCTCGCTGTCGGCCAGCACGTCGCGCACGATGCCGCGAACCTGCTCGGCCCGCTGCTCGGTCAGCCAGCGCTCGCCGGTCTCGGCTTCCAGTTGCCGGATGCGCTCGTCCTGCTCCCGGGACTTCTGGAGCAGAGCATCGAGCTCCCGCTGCATGGCCCGGAATCGGTCGGCAAGGCCATCCCGCCCGCCGTCACCGGGGGGCGAGGGTGGCGCCGCCGCAACCGAGGACGCGGGCAGGCAGAGTGCGCACAGCAGCGGCAATGCCATCGATGTCAGGCTCATTCAGGACACGGTAGGGAATCGCATTCCCCCCGTGTTCGGGATGGTTCCGGAAAATGTGCGGCGGCCGATGGATTCGCACGAAATCATGCCCCGGCGGCCACCGCCGCCGCCTTGTTGATCCCCGCAGCCAGGGCTGACAGGTCCGCGTCCAGCTTCCGTTCCTCGGTGAGCGCAAGCTGCAGCCGGGCCACCGACTGGGGGAACCCGAGGAGTTCGACCCAGCTTCGCGCGCACCCGTAGCCGGCGATTCGGTCGTGGGCGATGTGCTGCACGCCGGCGATGATCGCGGCGTCCCGGACGCCCGAATCCGTCTTGGTGGCCTTGGCGAGGTCCACGCAGTCCCGCGCGAGTCCCTTCATGCCCTCGGTCTCCGCGCGCGCCGGGTGCGGCCGCACGCCGAGCTCGCGGAACACGTCATCCAGCCGGCGCTCGCGCTCCTTCGCCGAATCGCCGTCGCGGCGCAGGAGCGCCGCCAGCCGCTGGTCGGACGCCGTGCGCGACAGCTCGGGCATCAGCTTCGCGGCGCGGCGCTCGGCGGCGTAGAGCTCGTTGAGCTGCGTGACGAGGAGTTCCTTGAGGGTGTTCATGGGCATGCGTCGCAGCATCCGCGGGAACATGCCGGTTCCCAAGCCGGAAAGTGCCGCGCTTTCGCCGTGAACGAGCGCCGAACGGTCCCCCAAGGCACCCCGCACCGCCGATTCACTACCGTACGCACCCATGGAGCACGCGTCCCCGAGGCAACAGGCCATGCTCGCCTTCCAGGCGCTGGTGGCGGCGACCACGATCGCGGCGTCCGTGCTGGTGCCGCTGCAGCTGGCGTTCCCCGAGTCGGGGGCGTGGACGGGATTCGGGCTCGACATGGCCGTGACCGCCGTCTTCGCGGTCGACCTCGTCGCCAACCTGGCGCGGTCCCGCCGCCCCGCCGGGCCGCACGCGCGTGCGCAGGGCGCCGGCGGCATCGCGTGGTGGACGGCAGTCGACCTTGCGGCCGCGGTCCCGTTCGACCTCCTCTTCGCCTCGCCGCTGGCGATCCTGCCGCGCATGGCGAAGGTCCTGCGCCTGGCGCAGTGGTTCGGCTCCTGGCGCATCCGGTTCGTCAAGCGCGTCGAGCTGGTGAAGCTCGGCATCTTCGCCTTCTGGCTCCTGCTGACGGCGCACTGGCTGGCCTGCGCATGGAGCTCGATCACCCCGACCTACGAGGGCGACGCGGCCACGCGCTACCTCGCGTCCTACTACTGGGTGGTGGAGACGCTGGCGACGGTCGGCTACGGCGAGACCACGCCAGTCACCAACCTGCAGCGGGTCTTCGCGATCGGCGTGATGCTGACCGGCGTCGCCGTCTACGGCTACGTCATCGGCAACGTCGCCGGCATGCTCGCGCGGCGCGACCCGGCGAAGACGCAGTACTTCGAGAACATCGACCGCCTCAACACCTTCATCAAGCACCGTGACCTGCCGCCCGAGCTGCGCGCGCGGATCCTCGACTACTACGCCTACGTCTGGCGCCGCCGGCTCGGGTTCGACGAGGCGTCGTTCCTGGGCACCCTGCCCCCGGGGCTTCGGCGCGAGGTGGAGATGGAGCTGAAGCGCGACCTGCTCTCGCGCATCCCGCTCTTCCGCGGGCTGTCCGAGGCGTTCCTGGAGGAAGTGGCGCTCTCGCTGCGGCCGGACGTGTACGTGCCCGGCGAGCACGTCTTCCGACAGGGCCAGCCCGGCGACCGGATGTTCTTCGTCATCGAGGGAACGCTCAAGGTGCTGCGCGGCGACGACGAGGTGGGCCGGCTCTCCGACGGCAACTTCTTCGGCGAGGTCGCGCTCTTCACCAACCAGCCCCGCAACGCGTCGGTGCAGGCCGCCACCTACTGCGACCTGTACGCCCTCGACCGCGGCGCCTTCACGCGCCTGCTCGAGCGGTTCCCCGACATCGGCGAGCGCCTGCGCGAGGTGGCGTTGACCCGCCACGGCACGCCGGTGGCGGCGGCGGCCCCGACCGCGCCGCCCTCCGCCCCGCCCGCCGCGCCATGACCCCGGTCGCGCTGACGATCGCCGGTTCCGACCCCTCGGGCGGGGCCGGGCTGCAGGCGGACCTGAAGGCCTTTCACGCCCACGGCGCCTACGGCGAGGCGGTGGTCACGCTGCTCACCGTGCAGAACACGCGCGCCGTCGCGGCGGTCGAGGTGCTCGACCCGGCGTTCGTGCTGCGGCAGCTCGATGCCGTGGTCGAGGACATCCCGCCGCAGGCCGCCAAGACCGGCGCGCTCGGGAGCGCGGCGGTGATCGAGGCGGTGGCCTCCCGCGCGCGGTCGTTCGCGTTCCCGCTCGTCGTCGACCCGGTGATGGTGAGCAAGCACGGCGCGCCGCTGATGGCCGACGACGCCGTGGAGACGTTCGTCCGTTCGCTCCTCCCGTGCGCGCATCTCGTGACGCCGAACCTGGAGGAGGCATCGCACCTCGCCGGCTTCGAGGTCCGCGACGCGGACGGCATGGAACGCGCGGCGCGCGCCATCGCGGCGCTCGGTGCGCGCAACGTCCTCGTGAAGGGCGGCCACCTCGACGGCGACGCGATGGACCTGCTGTGGTCGGACGGCCGCGCCACGTGCCTGCGCGCGCCGCGCATCGCCAGCACGCACACCCACGGCACCGGCTGCATCCTGTCGGCGTCGATCGCGGCGCGCCTGGCGCACGGCGAGCTCCTCGTCGACGCGGTCGCCGAGGCGAAGCGCTTCGTGCGCACGGCCATCGAGCGCGCCCCCGGCCTCGGCGGCGGGTGCGGCCCGATCGACCTGTTCGCGCCGGTCACGCCCCCGCGCGCCCGGCCCGCGAATACACCACGCTCGTGACCACGAGCAGGATGCCGGTCACCATCAGGGCCACGACGCGCCAGGCGGGCTCGGCCTCGGACATGTCGATCACCAGCACCTTCGCCGCGACGGTGCCCAGGAGCACGAGGCCCACCCAGCGCGTGCGGACGTCGGCGCGCCGGAACCCCAGGACCACCAGGCCCACGGCCACCAGCGCCACCCACGCGCTCAGGGCCACGCGCTGGATCGCCACGGTCGACGCGAACGGCGGGCCCACCGCGGGCTCGAAGAACTTCACCACCATGGCGGAGGTGAAGACGACCGCCGCGAGCGCGAAGAGACCCGAGAGCACCGGCCGCAGCATCCACGCGCACCCGGCGAACAGCAGCGCCGCGAGCGTCGACGCGTTGAGGAACCAGTGCTGCGCCCACGTCCGACCGGCGCTCGGCGCGACGGCCTCGGCGACCGCCACGAAAAGCACGGCGCAGGCGGCAAGCCCGAGGCCGACCTGCCCCACCGACTCCACCATGTCCATCCGCGCGCGGCGCGCCCATGCGGTCGCGAGGGTCGCGATCACCCCGACCGCCATCGCGGCGACCTCGATGCCCCAGCACTCCGACGCCACCCCGTCGCCGCGCAGCCGCGTCTCGATGACGAGCAGCACCGCCACCGCCGCCAGCCCGAACCCGAGCGCGGCCGCCGCCGGCACCTGGCCGAACCGCTCGGCGCGGTAGCGGCGCGAGACCAGCGCGAGCACCGCGCACACCAGCGCCGCCAGCACCATGCCGCCCGCGGGGCGCGACGGCGGACCATCGAGCCCGGTCGCCTCGACGAGCGTCACGACGTACCAGCCGCACGCGGCGATCAGCGCCCAGGTCATCGAGACGAGCTTCACCAGGGCGTGCGTGCGCCCCGCGAGCACCGCCGCCACGGGAATCGCAAGCAACGCCGCGAGCGCCGCGTACCGGTCGCATGCCAGGAACGACAGCACCGTCCACGCGATCGCCGCGCACCCCGCCAGGAACACCGACCCCGCGCGCGGCCGGCCCGACGGGTCGCTTCCCATCGACCACGCGCGCGCCGCGAAGAGCAGCGCGAACGCCACCGCCACCGGCGACCACATGCCGGTCGAGATGCGGATGCCCCACATCGACTGCTCGCCCGACCCGGCCGGCGGGTGCTGCCACACCACCGTTCCCGCGACGCCGAGCCCCGGCAGCAGCTTGAACGCCGCGAGCGCCAGCACCGAGAGCACCATCGACGCGAACCCGAGGGCGGCAAGGATGGGCGTGCGCGACGACCGGCCCATGTGCACCGCGACCACGCCGAGCACCGCCCATGCGGCCGGCAGGGCATCCCCCCGCACCAGGATCCCGACCTGCACCAGGATCAGCGCGCCGCCCAGCACCGCGAGCACCTTCGCCTGCTGCGACGCGGCCGCCACCATCGCCGACGAGGCCGGGTCTTCGTCGGCATCGCGCGCATCGACGCCGCCTGCCGGCACCAGGGCGCGCAGCGGCACCGCCGCGCCGGCGCATGCCGCCGCCATCGCGAGCGGGATCCACGCATGCACGTCCACCCACGGGACTGCGTTCCGGAGGCCGTGCACCGCGATCGGCACGGCCACCAGCGTCGCGCCCACGGAGTACGCCAGGTTCATCGTCCGCAGGCGCCCCTGCATGGCGGCATAGGTGCACTCGCCCACCGCCATCGCCCACCACAGGAACACGAACGACGCGATGGTCACCGACGGCTGCCAGCCGACGGCCATGCAGAGCTGGACGCCCGCCAGGGCCTGCAGCGCGCCCGCATGCCTGAATGCCGCGAACGAGGGCGGACCCACCCGCGCCAGCACCAGCGCGATCGCGTAGGTCGCGGTGAACGCCGCGCCGGACATCACGAGCTGCCCGGGCAGTTCCATGACCTCGGGACGGTTCCACCCCATGAACGCCGGCACCAGGTACGCGCCGATCAGGCTGATGCCGCCGACCACGGGTTCGGACGAGCGGTAGGTCACCAGCCCGCCGGCCACGGCCACCGCGACGCCCGCGAGGAGCGCCGCGCCCGGCCCGAACACGTCGAACGGCGTGACGCCCGCGCACGTCGAGACGTAGAGGCCGCCGATGCCCGCCGCCTGCAGGGCCGCGCTCGGGAAGCGGCCGATCCGCTCGCGCAGCACGCTTCCCGCGACGACGAACGCGCCCGAGAGCGCATAGGCAAGCCCGAGCTTGACGGACGGCGCCAGTCGGCCGAGCCACCCCTGCTCGATCACGAAGCGCGCGAAGACCGCGATCGCGGCGATGACGATGATGCCGCCGACCCATGCGGCGACCTTGACGCCGAGGAAGCGCTCGAGGCCGTCGCGTTGCGCGGCGGCGGAGTCGGGCGTGCGGACCGGCTGCGGTACGGGTGCGGGCACCGATGCCGGCATCGCAGGCGAAGGCAACGACATCGGCGCACTCGGCGCCATCGGTTGCGCCGGCGCCGGCGGAGTCACGGGCCGCGCACCCGAAGGCTGCACCGGCGGCTCCCGTTCCCACGCCACGCCGCTCAGCCGGCGTTCGATCCCCGCAAGTCGTGCCTCGATCGCCGCCAGCCGGTCGCGAAGCCCCTGTTCGTCCATGCGCGGAAGCCTAGTGGCCGCGCGAACCCCCTGCCCCGTGCGCGGGCTCAGCCGATCATGCCCACCGCGCGGGCCGCCAGCATCAGCAGGACGGTCATGGCGATGGTCACCTGCAGCATCATGCCCAGCTGGATCGAGGCACGCAGGGGCACCGGGAGGGTCGGCCCGAACGTGCTGGAGGTGTTGAAGGACAGGAAGAAGTAGTCCATGTAGCGCGGCACCCAGCCCTTGAGCGACCGGAAGCCGAGCGTGCCCTGCGGGAACAGGATGCCCGGGTAATCGCGCTCGTCGCCATCGGCGTACAGGTGATGGTGCGTGTGGTCGAAGCGCCAGTAGTAGGCCGCGAACACCGCCACGTTCTCGACGTACACCAGCCCGGCGGACAGGAGCAGGAAGCCGGGGTCATCCTTCGGGTCGAACAGCGACAGGACGAGCCCGGCCACGTTCACCACCAGCGCCACCAGCGCCAGCAGAAGCGACAGGTCGAACATCCGCACGAACGGCCGGCCGACGCGCGTGGACCACAGCACGAGCGCCACGACGGACGATGCCAGCGCCAGCGGGCTCACCCACACGTCGATCGCCTGGAAGACCAGCACCGCGCGCGACGGCGCCTCGTCCGTCAGGCGCAGCGCCGAGGACGTACCCAGGTCGATGAGCGATGCCGCCATGAGCGTGAGCAGCAGCCCGCCCGCCGTGCCCCGCAGGGCGGTGCGCAGTTCATGGTGCTCGGGCACGGTCGACATGCAGTGAGTGTATGGGCGCGGCCTCAGCTCACCGCCGGCGCAGCACCAGCCCAAGCTCGTGCATGCCGTTGGGGTGCGGCACGCGCGCGTACGGCGGCGCCGGCCACTCCCAGCGTGCGTCGTCGAAGAGCATGCGCATCGCGTTGATGTCGCCGTGGTACGGCGGCCCCTCGATGATGCCGGACTCGACCGCCTCAGGCCGCGGCCGCTGGGCGAGCATCGCCAGGAGCGTGCCGCCCGGCCGAACCCAGGCGGCGAGAGCCGTTTCGTACGCACGCCACATGGTCGGGTGCATGGCGCACAGGCACGTCTGCTCGTACACGGCGTCGAACGTGCGCGCCGGCCGCCACGCGCAGACGTCCGCATGCACCACCCCGGCACGCAGTCCACGTTCGGCAAGCAGCGTGCGCGCACGCCCGCACGCCTCGGCCGACAGGTCGATGCCCGTGGCCTCGAACCCACGCGCGGCAAGCTCCGCGACGTCCCAGCCGCGGCCGCATCCGGGGACCGCCACGCGCGCGGGCGGCACGATCACGCCGGCCGCAAGCCACTCGACCAGCTGCGGCCCCGCACCGCCCCGGTCCCACGGCGTGTCGCCGCGGGCGAAGCGGTCGTCCCAGAAGGCGGCATCCGGCCCGGCCACGGGCTCAGCGGGGCGGCTTGGGGGTGAGCGCCGGCGACGGGTCGGTGTGGTGGTGCACCATCTTCCACGCGTCGCCTTCCCTGCGGAAGACGTTCGTCGAGCGGAAGCGGAGCTCGACCACCTTGCCGTCGATCATCACGCCGTTGCCGCGCTCCAGGCACGTCGCGATCGCGTGGTCGCCGGCCTGCACCACCTTCACGTCCTCGCACGTGATGCTGCCGCCCATCTTGAGCGCGGCCTCGGCCCGGAACTGCCCCTCGACCGCAGGCCATCCGACATGGCGCTTGCCGTCGGGGCCGAAGTCCGAGACGTCGGGCGAATGCGACCAGACCGCATCCATGCCGTCGGCGCTTCCGGCCATCAGGCGGTTGATCGCGGCGTAGAAGGCCTCGTTCGCGGCCAGCACGTCGGCGTGCTGCCCGCCGGAGTGGTCGAGCGCCTCGTGGGCGAGCCGGTGCATGGCCATGCGCGCGCAGCCGGCAACGCCCGCGGCGGCGAGGAGCGCGGCGACCGAGACGATCGAGGCAGTTCGGATGGTGGTCATCGGTGGTCTTCCTGGGGTGGTGCGGGGCGCGCTCAGCGGCGGGACACCGGGGCGAGCGTGGCGTCGGCGTGGTGGTGGATCATCTTCCATGCGCCGCCCTCGCGGGTGAACACGTTGGTGGCGCGGGTGCGCACGGTGACGGACTTGCCGTCGATCATCAGGCCGTCCGCCGCCTCGATGCAGGTGACGATCCCCATCTCGTCGCCGACGAACGCCGCCGCGTTCTCGCAGGTCACGGATCCGCCCATGCGCTTCGCGGCTTCCTCGCCGAAGCGGTGCTCGACCTCCGGCCACCCGTCGAGCATCTTGCCGAAGGGGCCGAAGTCCGAGACGCCGTTGCCGTGGGACCAGACGCCGGCCATGCCCGAGGGATCGCCCGCCAGCACCTTGTTCAGCGCCGCGTAGAACCCGTCGTTCGCGGCCATGAGCGCCGCCGCCTCGGTGCCGCCGTCCGGCGACTGCCCGATCGCGGCCACCTCGAGGCCCGGGGCGGCGGACAGGACGGCGAGCGCCGCGGCAAGGCCGGCGGCGCGGGAGGAGGCAAGGCGAGACGGTCGATTCATGCCGCGGATGGTAACAATCGCGCCGCGGCGCACGGGACGCCACGGCTACGCTCCGGCCGCGATGACCCCCGACTCGCGCCACGCGAACGATCCGGCAGCGGTGATCGTCGTCCGCTGGCTCGCGCGCGCCGCGAGCCTCGCGAGCATCGGGCTCCTCGTCGCCTTCGCCACGAGCGGCGGCGACTGGCCGACCGCGCTCGAATGGGCGCTCATCGCATGCTTTCCCGTCGGGACGGTCGCCGGCATGGCGATCGCGTGGTGGAAGGAGATCACGGGCGGACTGGTGACGCTCGCCAGCCTCGCGGCGTTCTACGGGATCGCCACCGTCGTCGGCGGCAGCCCGCCGAACGGACCATGGTTCCTCGCGTTCGCCGCGCCGGGACTGGCGCTGCTCGGCTGCGGGATCGCCTCGCGGCTCATCGGCGCCGGCGCGGCCGACCGAGCCCCACCAGGCCGAGCGCCGCGATGACGCCGGGCGCGGGCACCGGGACGGCGCTGACCGATCCCGTCATCCATGCCTCGTTCATGTAGTTGCCCCCGCTCGGGGCGATGTTCCAGACCTGCCCGATGATCGAGTACTGGCCGGCGGCAAGCGTCGTGGAGAAGATCGTGGTGTCCGGCAGGAATGCCGACCAGATCGACCCGGACGGACCGGCGATCGCCAGCGACATGATGGATCCCTGCGCGACCATGCGCCCGAGGTCGAAGTACATCGTCGCGACGGCCGCCTCGTTCACCGTGAAGTCGAGTCGGTACTCCGCGTAGGCGTCGTAGCCGCCGAAGCCCGGGGGCGTCGCGTTGACCACGGCCTTCGCGTTGAAGCTGAACTGGTCGGCCGCCAGCGAGGAGCCGGCGGACGCGAACCGCAGCACGCCCGGGGCGCCGGCGCTGCGCGAGACGTACCACGGCGTCAGCCCGGTGAACGTCGACTCGTCGCCGACGCTGCCCGCGGAGACGCCCGCGCGCATCAGCTGGTTCGTGTAGGTGAAGATCGAGGCGTCCGCGGCGGAGGCGGCGCAGGCGGCGACAGCGGCCGCAACGATGGTTCGATGCATGGTCCCTTCCCTCTTGTCCGGGATCGCGCCCGGCCGAAGGGCCGGGACCGCGGCCCGATGACCGACCCTACCCCCGATCCCGGGAAAGCCAAGCGGAATGACCGCGGAGGTCGGGCGAAACCGACTGTTCGGTCAGCCGGGACCGATAGCACCCAGGACCCCCTACGATCGCCCCGTGGAACCGGCGGAACTCATCGATGCGCTCGGTGATCCCGGCGCGTTCCCCGCCCCGGCCGGCGCGGTGGTCGAGGTCGCCCAGACCCATGCCTCGGTGGTCTTCCTCGTGGGCGACACGGCATGGAAGGCGAAGAAGCCGGTCGACCTCGGGTTCCTCGACTTCTCCACGCTCGAGCGCCGTCGCGCCGACTGCGAGCGCGAGATTCGGCTCAATCGCAGGATGGTGCCGGACCTGTACCGAGGGATCGCCGCGGTCGTCCGCCGGGGCGAACGGCTTCGTGTCGTGCGCGACGCGAGGCCGGACGAGCCGGTGCTCGAATGGCTCGTCGAGATGCGCCGGCTTCCTGCCGAGGGAATGCTCGACCGGCTGACCCCGGCCGGCGGCGTGGGCGAGGACCACCTGCACGACTTCGCGAGGCGGCTCGCGGACTTCCATGCGCGCGCCGACGCGGGCCCTGACGTCGCCCGGCATGGCGCCATCGAGGTCCTGCGCGCGCGGCAGCACGACTGCCTGGCGCGACTCGCCGCGAATGCGTCCCGCCCTTCGCCCGGGACCGATGCGCCGCTCGATGCCGCGTTCACGGGCGCGCTCGACCGCGCCGCGCGCGCCTGGCTCGGCCGCCTCGCCCCGGTGCTGGAACGCCGCCGGACGCAAGGCCGCGTGCGCGACGGCCACGGCGACCTGCAGGCAGCCAATGCATGCATGGTCGATGGCCGCATCGAGGCCTACGACTGCCTGGAGTTCCGGGACGAGTACCGGTGCGCCGACCAGGCGATGGACCCGTCGTTCCTGGCGATGGACCTCGATCGCTTCGGGCGACCCGACCTCGCAGAGTCGTTCCTCGCCGCCTACGCGGAGGCATCCGGCGAGCGCGGCATCGACGATCTCTTCCGGTTCTTCCGGATGCACTACGCCATCGTGCGCGCGATGACGGAATCGATCCGGCTGCACCAGGCCGAGACGCCGGCAAGCGACCTGCCCACCATCGCCGGGAAGGTGCGCACCTACGCGCTGCTTGCAGCCGGCTACGCGGTCGAGCCGGCCACCGTCCTCGTCATGGGCCTGCCGGCCACCGGCAAGAGCACGCTGGCCGCCCACCTGGGGCACCCCATGCGGGCACCGGTCCGCTCGAGCGACCGCGTGCGGAAGGCGATGCACGGCGTCGCCCCCACCGAGCGCGCGAAGGCCGAGGCGTACGGGACCGGCGCGACCGACGCGACGTACCGCGAGCTCGCGCGCCTCGTCGCCGACGCCTCGGGCACCGTCATCGTCGACGCCTCGCAGCGCACGCGCGCCCAGCGCACACCGCTGGTCGCGGCCGCCGCGGCGCGCGGCGTGCCGTGGATCCTCGTCGACGTCGATGCCGACCGCCGCACCATCGAGTCACGGATGGCGCGCCGCGCCGCCGATCCGTCGCGCGTCTCGGACGCCGACCTCTCCGTCCACGACCGCCTGCGCGCGGAGCGCGAACCGCCGGACGAGATCCCGCCGGCGCACCGCATGCAGCTCACGAGCGAGGATCGGCCGGGATGGCTCGATGCCGCGGCGGCGGCGGTGCTGGCACGGCTCCTCGACGCCGGCCACGGCCCCGTCCCGCGCTAGCCTTCGCGGCATGCGCGCGATCGTCGCCCTGTATGCCGCCAGCGTCGTGTACGCCGTCATCCGCTACGTGGCCTTCGCCCCGGCCAACGCGGGGAACATCCCGGTCTTCATCGTCAACAAGGCCGTCGCGATGGCGGCGGCGATCTGCCTCGCGCTCGGCTTCCTGGCGGCCCTGCGCCGGATGCGCGGCGGGGCGGTCCGCATCGATGCCGCCACGTGGTTCCGCGCCGGCACGTTCGGGGCGGTCTGGCACGTGCCCATGGCGCTCGTGATCCTGGATCCGGCGTACTTCAAGGAGTTCTACGCCGCCCCGGCGGAACCCGGTGCAGACCCCCGGCTGTCGACCGCCGGCGAGGTCGTCTTCATGTTCGGCGGGCTGGCTGCGGCGACCGTCTTCCTGCTGCTCCGCCCGCAATGGACGCCGCTCGAGCGGTGGCGTCTCTCACTCGCCGCGAGCGCGGTGCTGCTCTGCCACGTGCTCTCCATGGGATGGTGCCGCGGCGTCAACATGACCGCCAAGCACGGCTACCTGCCGCCGATGTGGCTCATCAGCGCGGTCGGCATCGCGGTCGGGGGATGGTGGCTGTGGCGCGGCCGGCCCGCGGACGCCGCGTCGTAGTCGCCGCGTCCTCAGCTCCACGCCGCCAGCAGCCGGCCCAGGTCGTCGGCGTTCACGACGCCGTTGCCGTCGAGGTCGCCCCGGCAGGTCGGCGGGCCGGTGATGCATGGCCCCCATGCGCCGAGCAGGATGCCCAGGTCGTCGCCGTTCACGACCCCGTCGCAGTTCAGGTCTGCCGGCACGCAGGGCGGCGCCGTCCAGTAGCGGCGCACGATTCCGGTGCCCGCGACCACGAGGCTGCCGTCGGCCGCGAGCGACGGGCCGCCCTGGCTCATGCCGGCGATGGTGGTACGCCACGACTGCCCGAGCGCGGGGGTGAACGCGCGCAGGTCGGCATTCTGCCCGCCGGCCCCGTTCGAGTTGTTGTGGAAGATGGTGCCGCGCGCATCGACCGTCACCATCGACGACGAGAATCCGCTTGCGTTCAGGATCGACGCCGCGGTCTCGGCGCGCAGCGCGCCGGTCTGCTGGTCGCGCACCTGCAGCCTGCCCTCCGGCGAGACCATGGTCACGCCGCCATCGGGCGTGACCGCGTGGCGGGCGAACGGTTCCGTGCGCGCCGGCGCGGTCCAGAGGAGCTGGAATCCGGTGCCCGTGTCGCGGAACGCGTAGAAGAGATCGACCGACGGGCCCTCGTTGCTCGCGCGCAGGTAGAAGACCAGCCCGCCCGGCGCGCAGAACGGCGAACACTGGTTCAGGAACCCCGGCATGGTCTGGCTGCTGTAGAGGCGCTGCCCGGTGGTGGCGCTGAAGCGCGAGATCCGCTGGCCGCCCGGAGCCACCTCGTCGACGTAGATCGCGTCGCCGTCCCGCGCGGGGCCGCAGGTGCCGCTCACGCTGCACGTGCGCGACACGAACCACGCCGTCGCCCCCGTCTGCGCGTCGATCCGCCGCATCTCCGTGTTGCACGCGAAGATCGGGTCGCCGTTGTCCATGAACGCGACGCCGTCGTAGCTGCCCGTGCGCACCTCGTCGGCCGAGACCCAGAGCACCGCGCCGGTCGCGGCGTCCAGGCAATGGATGCGCGCGGCGGAACTGGCGCCGTTGCCCCCGCGCCCGACGAACACGCGGCCGTTGCGCGCGCCGTACACGACGGTGGTCCAGTCGCCGGGCCCGAAGGGGCAGTCGAAGGTCCAGAGCGTGGCGCCGGTCGCGAGGTCCAGGCAGTGCACGCGCGCCTCGCCCGGCGGCGGGTCGTACGGGGCCTGCGCGTAGGTCTGGCGTACCGTGAACACCCGGTTGCCCTCGACGATCGGGATCCACGAGATCAGGCACGTCATGTCGCTGCGCGTCCAGCGCACCGCCGAGCCCGAGGCGGACGACGGCCCGGTCGCGGCGCTCAGGCCGTTCTGCGCGGCATTGCCGCTCAGGTTCGGCCAGTCGGCCGATGCCGTGAGGGCGAGAGCGAGGACGGACACGACGGCGGCACGGATCTGCGGGACGGGAAGCATGCGGACTCCACGGTACCGGGCCCACGCATCAACCCAAAGCCCCCCAATGGGGGGGGGGGGAGGGCCTGGGCAAACATCGACGGATTCCACACCCGCGCGACGCACTCCCCGCCCCTGCTCCGTTCTTGATGCAGGGCACGCACGTGCCGCCATCGTCGACACTTCCCACGGAGCCATCCATGCAAATGATCCGGACCACCGCCCTGCCGATCGCCGTCCTCCCCGCCCTGCTCGCGGCCGCGCCTGCGCCCCTCGCCGCCGCACCGAGCGCACAGGCCGGCCAGGTGGCCACCGCGCCGGTCCTCAAGTTCTCGCCCGCCACGCTCGAGCTCGGTGAGCTGGTGATCGGCACGCCCGGCACGGGCACGCTCACCATCACCAACGCAAGCGACACCCCGATCACCATCGAGGCCATCAAGGCCGGCTGCGGCTGCACCAAGGTCTCCGATCCGCCGAAGGGCCCGATCGCGCCCGGCGCGTCCTTCACCGTCGACGTCACCCTCGACCCCGGCACCAAGCCCGGCGTCGAGCTCGTGAAGCCCGTCCACGTCCTGCTTGGCGGGGGGCGCACCGAGTCGATGCAGATCAAGGCGCACGTGAGGCCGGCCGAGCCCGGCACTGCGCACGAAGTCGAGTCGCCGGTGGCACTGTTCCGGCTGCCTGCGGTCCCGGCGGACGCCACCGACCGCGCCGCGGCCGAGGCCAGCCAGGACGCGGTCATCCGCGCCATCGACACGGGACTCGCGCCCGGCATGCGGTCGCGGGAGTTCCGCATGCGCCTGCACCGCGAGTCGGGCATGCTCTTCGTCCACGGCACGCCCGAGGACCTGGACGCCGTTCGCACCTCCGTGCGCGCGTTGCCTGCGTCAGCAGGCGTCCGCGAGTCGCGTTCCGCCTCCGGATCGTGACGGTCGCCGCCTCCGTGCACGCGCCTCGCGAAAGCGGCCCGACGGCCGAAGGGTTCGACGACCCGTCGGTCGATCGCTGCACGGCACGCATGGTGGCCGGGGATCGCACGGCGTACGAAGCGCTCTTCCGGGAACGCTGCGGGTTCGTCGAGGCGGAATCCGTCCGACGGCTCGGACGCCGACGCGACCTCGCCGACGACGTGGCGCAGGAGGCCTGGCTGCGCATCGCGCGGAGACCGTGCCGGTGCAGCAGCGCCGCCAGCCTCGACGCCTGGCTGCGACGCGTAGTGCGAAGCGCGGCCATCGACCTGCTGCGCAGCGAGCTTGCGCGCCGCGTGCGCGAGCGCCGGGTCGCCGAGGACCGCCACGAGTCGGTGGCGTTCCTGGCGGACCACGACCTCCTCGAGGAGATCCGCCGCGAGGCCGACGGGATCGCCGGGATCACGGACCACGAACGATCGCTCTTCGAGCTGAAGGTCCGCGCCGACGCGACCATCACCCAGCTTGCCGCGATGCTCGGCCTCGGCCGCGCCGCGGTCGACAGCACCCTGCGGCGCGCCGCCGAGCGCGCCCGCGCCATGAGGAACCACCCATGAACGACCTCACGCCCGCCCAGCACCGGATCCTCGCCCGCGGGCTCGATGCCTTCGGCCACGCCGCGCGCCGCCGGCGCCTGCGCCACGGTGCCGTGCGGACCATCGCCGCCGCCGCTCTCGCCGCCGCGTGCATCGTGGCCGTCCGCTCGGCCATCGCCCCGCCCGCATCCGGCCTGCCCGCCTACGTCGAGATCATCCGCGACGACCGCCAGCTTGCCGCCGAGCTCGCCCACGCCAACGCCTGCGAGCGCTTCGAGCGCGCGGCCGGCCGGCTGCTGGTGGTGGAGTGCGCGGCGCACGACCCGTCGCGGTGAGGGCGCTTCGTGCAAAATTCGCGAATCTCGGGAATTGCGTGAGGTGATTCGGAGCCCGATCGCGTCTCATCAGGTGGGACGGCCACCTGGCGCGCATCGTGGGCGCACGGCGGACGACCCCGGCCTGACCCAGGGATCCAGTGGCACCACATGTCGTTCGTCTTGTCGCTGCCGCGATCGCGGCCGCTGTTTCGGTACCCTCGCTCGCTCAGAAGGCCGATCCCGCACCGACGCCGCCCCCGGCCCTCGGAACGGTGTGGATTCCCGAGCCAACCCGGCTCGCCGAATTCGTCGCCGATCGCGACGTCGCCATCGCCCTCGGCAAGGCGCTCTTCTGGGACATCGCCGTCGGCAGCGACGGGCAGACCGCGTGCGCCTCGTGCCACGGGCATGCGGGCGTCGATCCGCGCGTCGTCAACACCCTGCATCCCGGGTTCAACGGCATCTTCGATGCCGGCGTCGGCGCCGGAGGGCTGAAGACCGAGGACTTCTTCCCGACGACGCGCTTCGCCGATCCGTCCTCGCGCTTCAGCGCCATGCTCCGCAACGTCGACGACGTGGCGGGCAGCCAGGGCGTGCTCCGCCGCGCCTTCATCGAGCTCAACGCGCAGACGGGCGAGGAGCGTTGCGTTGACAGCCCGGACCCGGTCTTCAACGACGGCGTGCGCAACGTCCGCCAGGTCACCGGCCGCAATCCGCCCACGGTGATCAACGCGGCGTTCAACGTGCGCCAGTTCTGGGATGGCCGCGCGAACCCGTGGTTCAACGGCATTGACCCGTTCGGGCCGACCAACCCGCAGGCACGCGTCTGGCGGTGGGACCCGGCCACAAGCGCGCCGGTGCAGGTCGCGCTCCGGCTCGACTTCGCCGGCCTGGCCTCGCAGGCGGTCGGACCCGCCAACAACGGCGTCGAGATGGCATGCGAGGGCCGGGACTGGGGCAGCCTCGCGCACCGGCTCCTCGATGCGCGGCCGCTGGCCGGCCAGCGCGTGAGCGCCTCGGACTCCGTGCTCGGACCGCGCGCCTCCGCCGACGGCCTCGGGCTCGCCACGACCTACCGGGCCCTGGTGCAGCAGGCATTCCGTCCCGAATGGCACGGCGCGCCGGGCACGGCCGGGGGGCAACCGCAGATCGAGGCCAACTTCTCCCTCTACTTCGGCATCGCCCTGATGCTGTACCAGTCCACCCTGGTCTCCGACGACAGCCCGTACGACCGCTTCGCCGAGGCCGGCTTCCCGGCGGGCGGCGGCGGGCACCTCAGCCCGGAGGCAGTGCTCGGGCTCAACCTCTTCATCAACGTCGGGCAGTTCCCCGACCTTCCCATCACCCACTGCGTCGACTGCCATGCGACGCCGCTCTTCTCGTCCGCCACGTGGGCGGGCATGGGAATCACCGCGCCTCCCGCCCCGGGGCCGGCACCCTTCGTCGCGGTCGGCGGCATCGAGCGCATGCTCGCGATGGCCGACGCACGCGCGGCGAGCGTGACCTTCGCGAACCACGCCGCCGACGGGGATCCGTCCATCCGTCCGCTCACCTTCCAGGTGTCCGGCCGCTCGATCGAGGTCATCCGCCTCGCGGCCGACTCGGACGATCCGGACGACGGCCAGGAGGTCATCGACGACAACCTGCCGCAGTTCCCGGCCAACGCCTGCAACCTCGTGCGCAACTCGGTGATGACTCCCGAGCAAGGTGCCGGCATGCTGGTCGCCGAGGTCCGGCGCGAGCCGCTCGCCGGCGGAGGCTGCGGCACGTGGCTGCGGCTGACCCTCGAGCTCTTCCCCGTGGGCCGCTACGCCATCGTCATCAACAACACGCAGCGCGCCACGCTCGAGGTCCGGCCCGACGGCGCCTACGACATGGGCTTCTACAACATCGGCGTCCGCCCGACGTTCGAGGACCTCGGCATCGGCGCCCTCGGCCACGCCGGCACGCCGCTCTCCTGGACGCGCCGGGTCCAGCTGGGCCTGCCGACGCCGGAGTTCGATCCCCCCGTGGCGGTGCCGGCCTCGGTGCACGCGGCGGTGAACGGCGCGTTCAAGACCCCGACCCTCCGGAACATCGACCTGACGGGCCCGTACTTCCACAACGGCGGCGTCGCCACGCTGCGCGAGACGATCGAGCTCTACAACCGCGGCGGCGACTTCCACGCCGCGAACGCGGCCGACCTCTCGCCCCAGATGGTCGCGCTCGGGCTGCGGGACCACGAGATCGACGCGCTGGTGTCGTTCCTGCGCAGCCTGACCGACGAACGCGTCCGCATGGAGTCCGCGCCTTTCGACCACCCGGAGCTGCCGCTGCCCAACGGCCGGAGCCTGCCGCCGGTCGGCGCGGCCGGGCGGGCCGCGCTGGGGCTGCCCCCGCTGCGAACCTTCGAGGAGCGCATCGCCGGCGGCGACGCCACGGGCGACTTGAACCAGGACGGATCGGTCGACGGCATCGACCTCGGCCTGCTGCTCGCCTCCTGGGGGCCCTGCCCGGTGACCGGCCCCTGCTCGGCCGACCTGAACGGCGACCGCAACGTCGACGGCATGGACCTCGGGCCGATGCTCGCGAGCTGGGGCTCGGCGGCGCCCTGAGGCCGACGCCGATATCCACGCGGCGCGCGGACGCGGAGCCGGCGCAAGGGGTAGAGTCCCCGAAGCGGCGCCATCGCGCGCCCTTCCCGGCGACGGCGCCCGCTCCCACCGCCTCGGCAACTCCTTGACGACATTCAGAACTTCCCTGCAGCGCCCCGAGGCCACCGAGCCGCGGCAGGTGCTGGTCCGCTACTTCGTCCCGATCG